>JAYZFO010000031.1:0-14358 GCA_036336685.1 Pseudomonadota bacterium | reverse complement strand
TGGGTATAAAACGTCCGGTTTTCTCCGCTAAATAAATGAGTATTGCTCCCGATTCAAATAACGTCAGGGGCACGCCTTTTGGACCGTCACGGTCGACAATAGCGGGTATCCTTCCATTTGGGTTTATTGCACGAAAGGTCGGGTGGTCCTGCTCTCGCGTTGTAATGTCGATGATATGAAGTTCATACTCGTGTCCACATTCTTCCAGTAGGATAGACACTTTTCGCCCGTTGGAGGTCCGGTACGAATAGAAGTCGATCATGAAAGAGTAATCTGTTGTTTTTATTCGGCTGCAGTACCCTGTTTAACTTGGGTTTTACCGTACATTATTTCCCACGATTTATCTGAGAAGCTATTATCCTTGCGACCCCTATCCGCGAGCGTTTCAAGGGCCCTTTTGACTTGCGGTCTTTCCCATATCTTGTCACGCCAACGTATAAGATTTGGATAATTGCTGCCCTCGATGCCCTGCTTATCTGGGTTCCGTAACCACGGCATTATTGCCATATCGGCAATCGTGTATTCGTCGGCGGCAATCCATTCCCGACCCACCAGGCGCTGTTCAATGACGCCATAGATCCGGTTTCCCTCGTTAGTATAGCGATCCATCCCGTACTGCAGTCGCTCCGTTGGCTCACGTAGTGGCGCATACGCGTTAAAGTGATGACACTGCCCCAACATGGGTCCGACAGAACCCATCTGAAACATCAGCCACTGCATAACGTCGTAATACTTACGCTCGTCTTTAGGCAAAAATTTATCAAATTTATTGGCCAAGTATATTAGGCAAGCAGCGGACTCAAACACTGCTATTGGCTCCCCACCCGGCCCCTCTTGGTCCACGATAGCAGGCATTTTATTGTTAGGACTTATTCTGAGAAAGTCAGGTTTAAACTGATCACCCTCCTGTATATTGATAGGAATAATATTGTGCTCAATCTGGGCTTCCTGCAGCAAGATATGGACCTTGTGTCCGTTAGGCGTGGGCCAGGTATAGACATCGATCATTTTAAAGCATCCCCTTTTTCAAACAGTATTTTGTCAAAAATCAACTACTGAACGATTATCTTAGCGCGAATGGATTAACGTATTAAATACGCACAACCAAATGATTTAAACCCTAACCCGGTAACTTCTTCCGTAGAATTTCGTTTACCGCTTGAGGGTTGGCCTTCCCCTGCGTCGCTTTCATCACCTGGCCTACAAACCACCCTAGAACCTTTTCGTTTCCCGCTCGATATTGTTCAATCTGTGCCGCTCCATTGGCGAGTGCGTCATCGACGGCTGCCTCGATGAGGCTCACGTCAGAGACCTGCTTAAGCCCGCGTTTTTCTATAATCGTTTCAGGGCCCTCACCGGTCTCGAACATAATTTCAAAGACGTCCTTAGCGAGTCGGTTTGACACGGTTCCGTCTGAAATGAAACCGATTAACGCTCCGAGATGGGCAGCACTTACGGGCGACCCCCCTAACTCCATGCCACTTCGATTCAAGGCACCAAACAGCTCGCCTGTAACCCAGTTTGCGGCAATTTGGGGTTCCCCATATAACGCAACTGCCTCAAAATATTCAGCGGTGTCTCTCTCGGCCACCAGCACAGCCGCGTCCACGCCACCAAGTCCGTATTCCTCGATAAACCGTTGCTTTTTTTCGTCAGGCAGCTCAGGAAGGGTGTTTTTGATCTCTTCAACCCAACTCGCTTCGAGTTCGAGCGGCAGCAGATCTGGATCTGGAAAATAACGATAGTCATGCGCTTCTTCCTTTGTGCGCATGGAGCGCGTATGGCCCTTATCGGCGTCAAATAATCTCGTTTCCTGCGTCACCTTTCCACCCTCTTCCAAAAGCTCAACTTGGCGAGCCGCCTCAAAATCAATTGCTTCCCGCACAAACCGGATGGAATTTACATTTTTTATCTCACAACGAGTGCCAAGTTCATCGCCCGGCTTGCGGACGGAAACATTTACATCAGCCCTCATTGATCCTTCCTGCATGTTACCATCACACGTCCCAAGATAACGAAGAATAGACCGTATCTTTGTCAGATATGCGCCCGCTTCTTCTGAGGAGCGTAGGTCCGGTTCAGACACTATTTCCATTAAAGCGACGCCGGACCGGTTTAAATCGATGAGCGTCTTCGTTGGGTTTCGGTCGTGTATAGATTTACCCGCATCCTGTTCCAGGTGCAGTCTGGTGATCCCTATAACCCTAGATCCATCTTCTGTGTCGATCACGACCTTTCCCTCGCCCACAATAGGGTCAAGATATTGTGAGATTTGATACCCTTGCGGGAGATCCGGGTAGAAATAGTTCTTCCGGTCAAATACAGATTTCAAATTAATTTTTGCATTCAACCCTAAACCCGTGCGCACGGCCTGTTCCACCGCCCTTCTATTTATAACGGGGAGCATTCCAGGCATCGCGGCGTCCACTAACGAAACCTGAGTATTTGGCTCGGCGCCAAATTCTGTGGAGGCTCCAGAAAATAGCTTAGCGTCGGAGGTCACCTGCGCGTGGACCTCCATTCCAATCACTACTTCCCACTCACCTGTGACGCCCTTAATCAGACCCAAGTCTTTATCCTCTCATCAACCACGCAACGAAAAGGGTGAGAAACGTGTATGAACTCGTCCGGAAAATATAAAGCCGACCCATTCGTATCCAGTAGGCTCGGGTCTCTTTCTTTCTTTTTTCTTTTGATTTCTGTTCGTCCCGGACAATCTGGAATTTTTCCCAAGTAAGTCGAAAAATTTCGTACATAGGCCAAGCTTGAACCGCTGCGCAAGCGGAGAAAGCTGCTAGTATACCTAGGTTGGTTATTGTAAACAGTTTCCATCCAATCAAACCCAAGCTGATGTGTATTAGCAAGTACCAAATGGTCTGCATGTTCTATAACCACTGTCACAAATCACTTGGTAAACCGCCGAATGCGGCGGCGTCTTCCAGCGCTTGAGCTGCGCGGAACATAGTCGCTTCGTCGAAAGCCCGGCCTATAAGGTGAAGACCCAATGGCAGGCCATTGTCAGACAAGCCTGCTGGCACTGATATTGCGGGCAGACCTGCAAGCGAGGCCGGTACCGTCAATACGTCGTTCAGATACATGGCTATCGGATCTTCTGACTTTTCGCCCGCAGCGAAGGCCGGCCCAGGCGTCGTCGGTGTCAAAATTACGTCACATTTCTCAAAAGCTTGTGAAAAGTCCCGCGCTATTAGCGCGCGAACTTTCTGCGCTTTAAGGTAATAGGCATCATAGTAGCCTGAGGACAATGCGTAGGTTCCAATAAGGATGCGGCGAAGCACTTCCTGTCCAAAGCCGCCGCCCCTCGTCTTTTCGTATAGTTCGTTCACGTCCTCGCCATCTTCACGCCGACCATACCGTACACCGTCATACCGAGCCAAATTGGAAGACGCCTCTGCCGGCGCAATAATATAATAGGCGGGGAGTGCATACTTCGTGTGAGGGAGCGCAATTGGAACTATTTCTGCCCCCGCGTTTTTGAGCCATCCCTTTCCCTGTTCCCACAGGGCACAAACGTCTTCATTCATCCCGTCTATGGCATATTCGTGGGGTATTCCCACACGCAGACCTTCCACCCCTTGGCACAAAGTGCTCTGAAAGTCGGGCACCTCAATTTCCGCTGAGGTTGAATCTTTTTCGTCAAAGCCCGCCATGGCGAAAAGCAATATCGCGGCATCCTCAACTGTTCGGGCCATGGGACCGGCTTGGTCCAGTGACGACGCGAAGGCGACCACTCCCCACCGTGAACAACGACCGTAGGTAGGCTTCATGCCAACAATACCGCAAAATGCTGCCGGCTGTCGTATCGACCCCCCCGTATCCGTGCCGATCGCGCCAAGACACATATGACCGGCGACCGCGCTCGCTGAACCTCCAGATGAGCCACCCGGCACTAGGGACGGACCTTCAGAACTATTTTTCCATGGGTTCTGGACAGGACCGAAATAGCTGGTCTCATTCGACGACCCCATCGCAAATTCATCTAAATTTGTCTTTCCCAACATCACGCCGCCAGCGTTCCGAAGATTTTGGCTGACAGTACTTTCGTAAGGGGGAATAAAGTCCTCAAGCATCCGGGAGCCAGCAGTTGTAAGAACCCCCTCAGTGCAAAACAAATCCTTAATTGCAAGCGGAATACCATCTAACGGACCAAGGGAATTACCGTTGGAGCGCCGTTCATCGGACGCGACAGCATCCTCAATTGCCCGGTCCGCAGTTTCGGTGACAAAAGCATTCAGGTCTTTGGAAGCTTCGATGGCCGAAATATGGGCCTCAGCCAACTCTCGTGCGGAAAAAGTTCCTTCTTGAAGAGCCTTTTGTGCCTCTATGATTGTTAGGTGGGAAAGCTCCGACATTATTCCACAACCTTAGGCACGGAAAACATTCCATCTTGGGAATCCGGGGCATTTGAAATTACTTTGTCTGATATATCCTGATCGGTAACTTCGTCTGCACGCCACCGAAGTTTCATATCGTTAACTGAGGACATCGGTTCGATATCGTCGGTATCGACCTCATTTAATTGTTCAATCCAATCAAGAATGTTTGACAACTCTCCTGCCAACGTTGCAAGTTCCGTATCGGCCACCTTAACGCGCGCCAGATTAGCGACCCGTCTGACCGTCTCTATATCAACCGGCATAGTGCTGGAATCTCCCAAAAAGCGGGCGGAAACTATCACTGGAAAACCGGCACAGCAAGAACACTTCCCGTGAGGGCCGGTCTTCGCTATTAACTTAGTCGTGATCATAAACAATATCAAAGATCTGTCAGAACATCTTGCAGACCGAACAGCCTTAATGGGCCTGGATCTCGGAACCAAAACAATTGGCGTCGCGATATCAGATGATCGTCGCTTGGTAGCATCGGCACTTGACGTCGTTCTTCGGAAAAAGTTCTCGATCGACGCGGCAATTCTCGGTAGCCTCATTATCGAATATAAAGTCAGCGGGATAATCCTTGGGCTCCCTCTGAACATGAATGGAACCGAGGGACCGCGGTGTCAGTCAACACGACAATTCGCGGTCAATCTTGACGAAAAAACTAAGATTCCTATAGCGTTCTGGGATGAGCGTTTATCAACACAAGCCGTCGAAAAACATCTCATCAGCCATGATGTTAGCCGCCGTCGACGAAAAAAGGTCGTGGACAAGTTAGCGGCGCAATTTATTTTGCAGGGCGCCCTGGATTTTCTGCAAAACGAACAGTCATAGTTGAACGTGGTTACGGTATTTTCGACAATTGCTCCGATATTTTTAATTATCGTCGTTGGTTTTTCTCTGCGTCAGTTTAAAGTATTAGGCGTGGGCGCATGGGCCCCAATTGAGCGCCTAACCTATTACGTATTCTTTCCTTCGTTACTTTTTGTCAGCCTTGCGACAGCAGACGTAAGCAATCTCCCTGTCGGCATGATGGCTGCGGGCGTCGTCGGCACACCAACGGTGATTTTGTTAATCCTATTATCGTGCAAGACATGGCTGGGAATCGACGGGCCGGCGTTTACGTCGGTTGCACAGGGTGCCACACGCTTCAACACATACATTGGCATTCCGCTTGTCGTCACCTTTTTCGGTGAAAAATATATCACGCTTTGCGCGCTTTTTATTGGCTTCATGGTCCCCTTTATCAACGTTGTGTCAGTTTGGCTGCTGACCCAATACGGCAAGACTGGATCAACAAAAGGACATCCGTTCGGTGATATTATTAAAAACCCACTGATTATCTCTTGTCTCGCGGGAATAGCCGTAAACCTATCAGGACTTGGTCTCACTCCACCAATCGAAACACTTTTTAAATTACTGGGTTATGCGGCTCCACCAGTTGGACTTCTTTGCGCGGGTGCGGGCCTGGACATGGTCGCGGTGCGGGCCGGTCGCCTGTGGATTAGCATATCTTCTGGCATCAAACTAATTGCTATGCCGGGCGTTGCGCTGTGTCTGGCCCGAATACTTGGACTGGATGAAGCCTCTAGCAACGTACTTATTCTCTTCCATGCCCTGCCTACAGCACCCTCCGCCTATATCCTTGCGCGTCAACTCGGAGGTGACGCGCGTCTCATGACGGGTATTCTTACTACACAGACGGCGGCAGCAATCGTTACGCTGCCACTTTGGCTGTTATTGCTTGGTGGTGCCAACCAATAGGCTGTGCGGTCAACTAAATTCGCCGATCATTGCTTCGATGCGCGGCCAGGCCTCCGTTCCTTTTTCGCGCATAAGGGTAATATAAGTTTCGTCATTCCACTTAACGATGGCTTCCTCATAGTTCGCGCGTTTTCTGACTTTATCATACCACTTGGTTAATGCTGGCCTTCCATGGAGAAACCCCAAGGAACTCAGATGCTCTAATCGCGTAATGTAGGGCGTATACGCGGCATCAGCGATCGAATAATGTTGTCCAGCCAGCCATTCAGATTGATCTAAAAAACGCTCCAGGTCGTTTAAAAGATCGACCCACATTTGAATGGCGGTCTTAAATATTTGTGCGTCAAGGCCTTGCAAAACCACTTCACGACGACGCTCTCGTTTGACAGGATCCGGGACTTTTTCGTTTTGTGCTTCGAATTTTTCCCTGCCTTTAGAGAGAAACTGATGACGAAAGGCGACCCCCGAACTTAAAACGCTCGTCGCAAGGTCATGGTGCCCCTCATCCAAGCGCTTCGCCCATAAACGGACCCGAGCTAAATCATGAGGGTCTTTTGGCCGAAGAGAATGTTCCGGAAAAGCGTCTTCAAGATATTCAAGAATAATACTCGATTCAGGCACTATATGTCCGTCGTGCTCCAAGGTTGGAACGACGCCTTTCGGGTTGAGCCGCAAATATTCCGGTGTTTGGGCGTCTCCCGCTCGCAAGTTTAAGTGCCGGCTTTCCCAATCGAGACCTTTTTCAGCAAGAGCCAGACGAATCTTTTGGGAACAGGACGACATCGAATTGTGATACAGCGCTAACATATTTACTAATCCAATTAGTACGGTTGAAGCCGCATTATTGAGCATAAATTGAATATCGGCTACGTGCATTTATTTATAATTACCCTGATACGCTGTAATTGCCCATTTCTCCGTAATAGGCTCTAATTGCGGGTAAAATTAGAGACGGTGGTACGCAAATTGAAATTTGGAATCAATATCGCTCCAGCTGCGGATTCCTGGAAAATCGTGCGACGTGCGGAAGAACTGGGCTTCGACTATGCGTGGTTTATTGATTCTCAGTTGATCAACGCTGACTTATTCGTGTCAATGGCTGTCACCGCCATAAAAACAGACCGGATACGGCTTGGTACCGGTGTTTTAATTCCTACTAACAGACTAGCACCAGTCGCAGCCAACGCCCTTGCAAGTTTGAACGCGCTCGCGCCCGGACGAATTGATATGGGTTATGGGACTGGTTTTACGGGGAGACGTACGATGGGGCTCGGCCCGATCAGGCTGTCCACTATGTTCGACTATATTCATGTGGTTGAAAAACTACTCGCTGGAGAGATGGTTGAAGCAAATATAGAAAACGAAATGCATCTGATACGTTTTATGAACCCAGAACTAAACCTTATAAATATTGAAGACCCTATCCCAGTTCATGTCTCAGCCCTTGGCCCGCGTGGACGACGAATGGTTGCTGAAAAAGGCTACGGATGGACCAATACAGTTGGACTTCTCGAGCGAGCTAAAGCAACATTAAACGACATGAAAACAGCCTGGACTGAGGCTGGCCGTGATCTCTCTGACCTTGAGGCCAACGCAATAAGTGGCGGGGCTGTGCTGAGGTCAGAAGATGATTGGGACGCCGAATACGTGTTGGCGCAAGCCGGGCCGCAATCCGCAATTATCCTCCATAATTTAGCTGAGGAGGCACAATTTGGTTCGATCGGTCAAAAGCCGCCACCAAAACTCCAGTCTCTGGTAACTGAGTACCAGAAGATATACCAAAGATATGAGCCAGCTGAAGCACGTTATCTGTCAAATCACAAGAACCACCTCATGGCAGTGAGACCCGAAGAGCGCCACCTGATAACAGGTGATTTTATTCAGAACACCACGGTCTCGGGTACACCGGACGCGATACGCGACCAAATACGGGCCCTGAAAGAAATGGGCTATACCCAGTTTAGCGTCCATGTTCGTGCCGTCTTACCGGAGATGATCGAAACTTGGGCAGACGTGATAGCAGGGGTTTGATAGAAGGATGACAACAAATCTTCGCCCTACTTTGGCAGATGCCGCACTGCCAGACGACATACTCATAGAGATGGAGAAATTGAACGAAGCTGCGGCTCCTTTGAACATTTGGCTTCGTACCAATGCCAACGCACCAATGCACCCTCCATGGGATAGGCCTGACTTGCCGGCATCAAATCGGCCAGGCCGCGCGCAACCAACCCTTTGGAAGTGGACGGATTTTGAACCTTATTTGCATCGCATTGCCGAAATTGCGCCGTTAGAATTTACGGAACGCCAACAGTTTTTGCTCATGAACCCAGGGTTTGATGGCGCGCTTAAAGTAACTAACTCTATCAGGGTGGCGGTATCCATATACAAACCCGGGGACGACGCCGAGACGCACCGCCACACTCCCAATGCAAGTCGCACAATCCTCTCTGACGGCGGCGGATATACAACTGTCGAGGGCGAACGCTGCACTGCAAATCGTGGCGATCTAATATTGACGCCCAACGGCACATGGCACGGGCACGGAAATGATTCAGCGGAGCCGGTAATTTGGATCGACGTGTTGGATTGGCCACTACTTGAGTATCTCGATGCGATATGGATTGATCACGACTTTAACAATGCGGGAAACAATATCGAGGCCTTGAATGACGGATTGTCAGGCGTGATGTATGGCCATGGGGGTATTACGCCCCGGCTACCGCAGGTGCCCCGTGGCAATGGTATTGGAGGTTCGCCAATGTTTCATTATAGGGGCCAAGATATTGAGGACACGCTTACGGGAATGAGACACCTGGAGGGCACACCGTGGGACGCACTCACTGTTGATTTTACTAACCCGACGACGGGAGACGCCGTATTTACCACTTTGGGTTACTCCGCAACCTTACTGAAACCAGAAGAGGCAACAGTGGAAACGCGCTCCACTGCCGGAACGTTTTTCACGACAATATCCGGAACTGGCTTTACCGAGGTAGACGGTCAAAAACTAAGTTGGGAACCAAACGACCTATTTGTTGTGCCCAACCATGCTTGGTTTCGTCACGTGAACACCAGTAGCGCGGTTGATGCGGTCCTATACGCAATTAACGACCGACCATTACTGGAAAGACTCGGCCATTATAGGCGACAATGCCGTCAGCCCGACGGTTCAGTAACTGAAATCTCATAAATATTAGGAAATCGACACACAAATGTTTTTTGAACCAAATAAAAATAACCACGGTTTGCCATACAATCCAATCAAGGCCTGCGTCGTGCCCCGACCCATCGGTTGGATCACCACTATTAATAATGATGGACTGGTTAATGCGGCGCCGTTTAGCTTTTTTAACGCACTAAGTTACAACCCACCGTTTTGCCTTTTTTCGGCGGGCGGACACACGAACGATGAAGAAGATAAGGACACGGTCGCAAATGTCAAAGCCAATGGCGAGTTTGTGTATAATATGGCGACATGGTCACAACGCGAAGAAATGAATGAAACAGGATTTATTATAGAGCGTAATATAAGAGAGCTATCGGAGGCCAATCTGAAGTCACTTCCGTCTAAAATAGTAAAACCACCGAGAATAAGCGGTTCCCCGGTACACTTTGAATGTAAACTCCATGATATTGTTGTATTGCCAGGCAACACGAAAACGGCAACCCACCACGTTGTCTTTGGCGAAGTTATCGGGGTGCATATAGCGGATGACGCGATCAACCAAGACGGGCTCGTCGATGTTGGAATGCTCAAGCCAATCTCTCGGTTAGGTTATAAGGATTACGCGTGGACCGACGATAGCGTGATATTTCAGATGGAAAAACGCACTCCAGAAGAGTTGATTGGAAAACCACAAGAAGCAGCGGAATAGCGGTCGGGAATACTAGACGTATCAGAAACTAAATAAGCGCAGCCGAATCGCTGTAGCCGACTCTTACTTGCGGCAGGAAGAGGGTTTCCGTATAAACGGAATTTAATGGCTGAAACGGCAACCGTCTCGGAACTGCACCCCCTCCCTCGGCACATATTGGGTATGGAGGGCGTTCCAAAATCTGAGATAGAGGTGCTACTGGACCTTTCCGAATCGTATATCGAACAAAATAGACAAGACGACAAAAAAAGCGCGATATTGCGTGGTCGAACGTTAATTAATGTCTTTTTTGAGAATTCAACTCGAACTAGAACTTCTTTCGAACTCGCTGGGAAAAGATTAGGGGCAGACGTAATAAATATGTCTGTCAGTGCTAGCGCCATTAAGAAGGGCGAGACACTAATCGACACGGCAATGACCCTCAATGCGATGCATCCCGACGTATTAACGGTTAGGCATGCTCATTCCGGTGCCGTGCAGCTACTTAGTGAAAAAGTCACATGTTCAGTATTGAACGCAGGCGATGGAAGCCACGAACACCCCACGCAAGCACTGCTAGACGCACTTACTATTCGCCGCAGGAAGAAAAACCTCAGAGGGCTCGTGGTCTCTATTTGTGGCGACATTCTGCATTCAAGAGTAGCACGGTCGAACATATATCTACTCAATACCATGGGTGCGGAGGTTCGCCTCGTTGCGCCCAAAACATTATTACCTTCGTCGACCGAATTTTTTGGCGTAAAGATACATCACAACATGATAGACGGTATTAAAGACGCCGATATCATCATGATGCTTAGACTGCAAACCGAACGTATGCAGGGATCATTCGTTCCGTCCACCCGCGAATATTTCCGTTTCTTTGGTCTGGATCGAGACAAACTGAGAGTTGCCAAACCAGACGCGTTGATCATGCACCCGGGCCCAATGAACAGGGGCATAGAGATTGACTCCGAGCTTGCAGACGACATCCATCGAAGCGTTATTCATGAACAGGTCGAAATGGGTGTCGCCGTTCGTATGGCGTGCTTGGATATCGTCACAAGAAATTTATCCCGCAATAGTAACGGCGCTAAGTAGTGGACGACTCATCCGGTCATTGCACCGCATATATCAACGCCCGCCTTATAGACCCAATTACCAATTTAGATGCAACCGGCGCTGTTTTAGTTGAAGGCAACAAGATACTTGAAGCGGGAGCAACCCTTTTTAGGGACGGCGTTCCCGAAAGCGTCCGCGCAGTTGACTGCCAAGGTTATTGTTTGGCGCCGGGTTTAATCGACATGCGGGTGCACCTTCCAGAACCTGGAGGAGAACACAAAGAAAGCTTTGAAAGCGCCAGCGCTGCCGCCGCTGCGGGTGGCGTTACATCAATGATATGCCTGCCAGATACTGACCCACCAATCGATAACGTATCGATGGTCGAATTCATTGCACGCAGAGCTCGTGAAACAAACGTTGTTAAGATCTACGCGTACAGCGCTATTACGCGAGGTCGAGAAGGCTCGGAACTGACCGAATTTGGCATTTTGTCAGAAGCGGGGGCACTCGCTTTTACGGATGGAGATCGCGCCCTCGCGGATACTTTAGTGATGCGGCGAGCGCTCTCGTACGCCGCTACCTTTGGACTGTTAATTATCCAGCACCCAGAGGAACCAAAATTAGCAAAACATGGACAGATGAATGAAGGAGAGATGTCTACCAGGCTTGGCCTTGCCGGTATCCCCTCAGCTGCTGAGGTTATTTTGCTAGAGAGAGATCTTCGTTTAGTCGAAATGACAGGTGCCCGGTATCATGCCGCCCATCTATCAACTGCAGCTGCTTTAGACGTAATACGCGCGGCAAAATCTCGAGGACTACCGGTTACGTGCGATACGGCACCCCAGTACTTTTCACTAAACGATAGTGCCGTGAAGGACTATCGCACTTTTGCCAAGTTATCCCCCCCTCTGCGAGACGAAAGCGACCGACTAGCTGTTGTAGAGGGCGTTCGAGATGGCACAATCGATGTGATTGCCTCGGATCACCGGCCACAAGACCAAGATTCCAAACGATTACCCTTTCTCCAGGCTGAGCCTGGAATTGTCGGTCTGGAGACACTACTGGCTCTAACACTCCAATTGCATCATGAGCAGGGAATAGACTTAATTGACCTATTAAAACGGATGACAGCAGCGCCAGCTCATTTATTAGACATGAAGGAGGGTAAGCTTGGGGCGGGGCTGCCGGCGGATTTTATAATTTTTGATCCAAATAAAGAGTGGCAAATCGACGCTGAAACTCTGCAGAGCAAATCAAAAAATACGCCCTTCGATGGGCACACAGTAAAGGGTATGGCTATGTGCACAATCGTGGGTGGGCGACATGTACATTCAATTATTGATTAACGAATGATTGACCCAATTAGTTGGGCCTATAGCTGGCCCTTTTTCGCAACTGGTGCCCTGATAGGTTATTTTGTTGGATCCGTGCCATTTGGTCTCCTATTAACACGGCTAGCGGGACATGGAGATATACGTAAGATTGGCTCTGGCAATATAGGCGCAACAAACGTTTTGCGCACTGGAAACAAAAAAGTAGCTGCGGCGACGCTGATTTTAGACGCCGGAAAAGGTGTGGTAGCGGTACTCATCGCTAAAAATTACGGGCCAGATATTGTGATTGTTGCCGCTGCTGGTGTGCTGCTTGGTCATCAATTTCCAGTCTGGCTGAAGTTTCGGGGAGGCAAAGGTGTCGCTACGGCTTTAGGAATTCTAATTGCAATGTCTTTACCTGTTGGTAGTTTGGCTTGCGGAACATGGCTGCTCACAGCTCTCATTTTTAGGTATTCTTCTTTATCAGCGTTGTTTACTGTCTCAGCTGCACCACTATTCATGTGGTGGCTTGCCGATATACAAAAAACCGAATTCGCAATCGCAATGGCATTTCTCGTTTCGATAAGACACAGCCAAAACATGATACGCCTATGTAAGGGACGCGAACCCAAAATCTCGTTTTCACGCAAAGAGTAACGTTCATATTTTTAGGCGGTCTTTGATCTCCGAAACAGTTAAAAAAAATTATAACCGAGCACTACCTGTTCTAAACATAGTTTTTGTGTAAATACGGCCACGATACGATAAAGGCTCTGGCCAGCACCCCCCATAATAGGTCGTATTTATCTCTGTAATAAATATTGATGTTGACGAACCGTTTTGTGAATGCCAAATGTCTGCCGCTCTGAACCCAACGATCGATCCTGAAATGTGATCGCGTTGATAAGGCGAGGCATTATTTGGAAAGCTAATTTCTTAATATTTGCTTTATTTTGATAACACCGCGACCAACACCATCTTTGTTGGTCGCATCTAAAAAGAGAAATAACGGTGGCCATGGACGTTGTCGTCGTAGAATCGCCCGCGAAAGCGAAGGCTATAAATAAGTATCTAGGCTCAGACTACACTGTTGTAGCGAGTTACGGCCACGTTCGAGATCTGCCGTCAAAGGACGGTTCTGTGGAGCCGGACGACGACTTTCGGATGACCTGGAAGGTAGACCCTAAAGCCGAAAAAAATCTAAAGGCCATCCAAGAGGCTATAAAGAATGCCGACCATCTCTACCTCGCTACTGACCCCGACCGAGAGGGAGAAGCAATTTCATGGCATGTCCGTGAAATTCTTAAAGAACGAGAAGCGCTGCAAGGAATAAACGTAAAACGCGTGGTATTTCACGAGGTTACCAAGCGTGCTGTGACCGAAGCCATAAGCAACCCACGCGAACTAAATCAGGAGTTAATTGACGCTTATTTGGCGCGCCGTGCCCTCGATTATTTGGTCGGGTTTAGTTTGTCACCAATATTGTGGCGAAAATTACCGGGCTCCCGGTCTGCTGGTCGTGTCCAATCGGTTGCGTTACGCTTAATATGCGAACGTGAAGCCGAAATTGAGATATTTGACCCCCGAGAGTATTGGAGTGTTAACACCATACTTAAAACGCAAGCTGGAATAGCAGTTCACGCGCGTCTCACCCACCTCAATGGTGCGAAAATTAGTCGATTTGACATAGAAAATGAGGCGGCTGCTCTGGCTGCGGTTAGAGAGATAGAACTCCAGAGTTTCGCCGTTAGATCCATTGATCGAAAGACTATTACCAGAAGTGCCGCTCCGCCGTTTACTACATCAACAATGCAACAGGAAGCTTCACGCAAATTAGGGTTTGGAGCTACTCGCACCATGCAGGTTGCTCAGAAGTTGTACGAAGGCGTGGATATTGGCGGAGAAACAGTAGGTCTCATCACCTATATGCGCACTGACAACGTAAACTTAGGGCAGGAAGCCATTGTC
>JAYZFO010000030.1:0-56445 GCA_036336685.1 Pseudomonadota bacterium | reverse complement strand
ATTTCGTTGCTTGACCGATGCCGTCCTCTAGAATCTGGGTAGTCTTATCAAAAGAACCGTCTATCAGTTGTGGCTTGAATTCAGCTCTGCCCTCCGGCGTTGAGGGTGTGTTTTGGGGTTTTTTGATTACTTCAAGAGCTCGGGCCTTGTGAGGCAGACGGCGGATGAAGCCGCGTTCCTCTAAAGCTATAATAAGTCGGTGGATACCAGATTTTGACTGGAGCCCGAGAGCTGTCTTCATTTCGTCAAAGGAAGGCGGCACGCCAGTGTTGTTTAGGCGCTGGTCTATGAAGGTTAACAACTCGTGCTGTTTACGGGTCAACATTACATTTTTCCATATCACGTAATTTTATAAGAACAAAACATAAACACTTGCGTGCCTTCTAGTTAAGTTCTTCAATGACGTCAAGAATCAGTTTTTATATGTTAAAATGGCTTCCTTTTAGCGGAATGATGTCCACTACCTCACCCTTCGTGCAGCGGCGAGCATATGGCGGCCTTACTATTAGAACATCGGAGCGCGCCATTGTCGCGTACATCGAGCTATCTTGAATTTGGTGGGCAGATACTTCTATGTTCCCTATTTCGTCACGAAGTAATGTACCACGCATGTAATCTTCTCGCTCGTCGTTTTCCGGTAGCCCGTGAGTTACCTTTGCCTGTAAACGTTCTGGTAAAACAGGTTCAATCCCGAGCATTTTCCGAATTGCCGGGCCAAGAAACATTATAGCACAAACAGTTGACGATACCGGGTTACCGGGAAGACCAATAAGAAAAGTATCAGCAATGTTGCCAAAAATTAAAGGTTTTCCCGGTCGCATAGCAATTTTCCAGAAGGTGGTCTTTAGTCCAATGTCCCCGAGAGCGTCTTGCACCAAATCGTGATCGCCGACTGAGGCCCCCCCGGTGGTAAGCAATATATCGCTTCCAATAGCCGCAGAAGCGAGTGTTGCTAACTCATTCTTGCGGTCCGGCGCTATACCGAGGTCAATTGGATCACCGCCGATTGCCTTAATAATCGCTGCTAACGAGAGAGCGTTTGAACTGACAATTTGGTCTTCTCCAACTGGGTCTCCTGGCATAACGATTTCGTCACCGGTCGACAAAATTGAAATTCGTGGTTTTCGTCGAACCTGCAACCAGGGTACATTCATGGCGGCAGCTAGCCCTACATCGCGAGCTGTTAGGGTGCGACCCGCTGGGAGTAGAGCTTCACCCTGAGAAAAGTCTAAACCCGCTGAACGGACATACTTTCCAGGGGGTGCTTCTCCTGATGTTACCCGCACTTTCTCGTCAAATTTTTCAGTGTTTTCCTGCAGAACGATCGTATTTGCCCCCGCTGGAATAGGCGCCCCCGTAAATATTCGAACGGCTTCATAAGGACCAATTTCTTTTCTATAACTATGTCCAGCGGGTGCATATCCGACGATGCTAAGTTCCACTGGTACAGTAGCTACATCCTCTGCCCTAACGGCATAACCATCCATTGCCGATACATCGGTTGGGGGTTGATCGCGACGCGAAAGAATTGGTGCTGCCAGTGTTCTGCCAAAGGCATTAGCAACCGAGATTTGTTCGATTGGTAGTGTCGGCATCGCGTCAATAATCCGGTTCTGAGCCTCTGCTACCGGTAGCAATTTGCCTTCAGACATTCCTATCTTTCCGATTTGAACTCACCGGATTTTCCACCAGCCTTATGGATTAAACGCATGTCGGTCAACCGAATGCTGCGGTCCATTGCTTTACACATGTCGTAAATCGTCAGTGCCGCAACTGTTACTGCCGTCAGTGCCTCCATCTCGACACCAGTCTTACCATCGGCTTTGCAGGTGGCAGAAATATCTACGGAGCTGCTTTTTTTATTACATATAAACTCGAAATCTACCACGTTTAAGGAAAGTGGATGACAGAGGGGGATTATTTCTGACGTTCGTTTGGCCGCCATTATTCCCGCGATTCTTGCTGTGGAAATTACATCGCCCTTTTTTATTTTACCTTCACTTATGAGTTTCAAAGTCTCGTGATCTACTAGCACGCTGCCGGCTGCGGTCGCAGTTCGATGCGTAATGGTTTTTGTGGAGACGTCCACCATCTTAGCCTCACCATCGTCTCCTATATGGGTAAGTTTTATCATTATATCTGAGTTTGTTGCACATTTGTGCGATTTAAAAGGCGGCGTGTTGCCTTTTCTATATCATCTTGGCGCATGAGGGATTCTCCAATTAAAAAACATTTTGCTCCCGCATCATACATTAAAGCGAGGTCTTCCGGTGTGTATAGGCCACTTTCACTGACTACAAGTCGTTCAGCTTCTTTAACCAATGGAGCAAGGCGGCGTGTTGTCTCGATATCAGTTTTAAGTGTTTTCAAATTGCGGTTATTAATTCCGAGAAGTGGAGAACGGAGTTTCATCGCGCGATCAAGCTCTTTCGTATCGTGAATTTCTATAAGCACGTCCATACCCCAGTCATTAATCGCCGACGCCTCAAGTTCTGACGCAAGAACGTTGTCAAGGGCAGCCATAATCAGGAGTATGCAGTCGGCTCCTAAGGCTCGCGATTCAGCGATTTGGTAGGGGTCTAAGATAAAGTCTTTGCGAAGAATAGGCAGGTTCACCGTCGATCGCGCTCTTATTAAGTGTTCATTCTTTCCTTGAAAATAGGGCACATCTGTCAACACTGACAGGCAGGTTGCTCCACCGTTTTTAAAGGCAGCGGCAATTTGGGTCGGATTGAAGTCTTTCCTGATGAGTCCCTTGCTGGGGGACGCTTTTTTAACTTCCGCGACTAATCCGTATATTCCATTATCCGCCGCTGATTTCAATTTTTGATAAAATCCACGAGGGTTACCCGCGGCTTTAGCTTTTTCTTCTATTTTGTTTAACGGTTCTTGTTTTTTGGATAAAGCGATGTGTTGTCGTTTTTCAACACATATTTTGCTCAGGGTGTCAGTCATCTAACTCCATTTCCTCCTCGCCTAAAATTACTTCCTGAGAAATTTCAGCCATCCGTTTGAGTGCAGTTTGAGCCTTTCCGTTATCGATAGAGGCCTCAGCGATGCTCACACCTTCCTTCAAATTTTCCGCAACACCTGCCACGATTAATGCTGCTGCGGAGGTAAATAAAATAGTATCGCGGTAGGCGCTAGGTTGGCCGTTTAACAATGCTTGGAGTGCTTCTGCATTATATGCTGCGTCTCCGCCTTGAAGTTGTGATATGTCGCAGCGTTTTAGACCAGCGTCTTCTGGCTCCACTTCAAAGCTTTCAACCTTTCCATTGTCCAGAGAAGCGACCATCGCGGGACCGTTTGTCGCAAGCTCATCAAGGCCGCCGGTGCCGTGAACCACCCAGGCACGTTTTGCTCCGAGTTCTGCCAGTACCAGTGCGACTGGCTTTACCCATTCTGGAGCAAAAACTCCCACCACCAGCCGATCAACCATGGCGGGATTAGAAAGTGGTCCAAGCATGTTAAATACTGTTCGAATTGCAAGTTCGACCCGAGGCCCTGCGACGTGCCGTGTCGCACTATGATGTCTGGGCGCCATCATAAAACCAATTTTTGCTTCGTTAATTGATTTCTCGATAAGACGCATATCAGCGTCTATGTTTACCCCCAAAGCATTCAAAACATCAGCTGCACCGGATTTTGATGAGAGTGCCCTATTCCCATGTTTTGCGACGGGGATGCCACACCCCGCTACTGTAAGCGCGGCCCCGGTAGAAATATTTAAAGTTCCGCTTCCATCACCACCGGTCCCAACAACGTCAATAGCGTTAGGGGGTGCACTTACTTTGATAGCCTTTCGTCGCATTACAGTGGCTGCAGCCGCTATTTCTGTGACTGTTTCTCCCCGCATTCGAAGGCTCATTAAAAATGCGCCAATTTGTGCTGGGGTCGCGTCGCCTGACATGATCATATCGAAAGCTGCTTCGGCCTGTGCACTGTCTAATTCATGACCCTCGGCCACAAGTGCTAGAATCTCTTTAAAATGCATATAGGCCCCATGAAATAAATGTTTCGACCCTACTAAAGCAGCTCGCCGCCACGATTTAGTACTGTATCTTAACAAGCTACGAAATGGTTTTTTACTGAATTGTTTCGATTTCAATTTCTCGTGAGTAGATAACTTAGATAGGAACGGTCGGTTATTAAAGTTTATAAATATTTTCCTTTATATTTTGAAAGCACTTTGTTTGCTGTTGGCTTTGAAGATAATAAATAAAAACCTACTATAACAAACGCGTTAAAATTGGTTTTGAAAAAGACACTTTAGGAGTAGATCTTGATACGAAAGTGCGAAAAGGCGGATTTTCATGGTCTGCTTACAATCATCAATGATGGCGCGCAAGCTTATAAGGGGGTTATCCCGGCAGATAGCTGGCAGGAGCCTTATATGTCGTCAGACGGTCTTCGTAATGAAATTTCTTCCGGTGTAGAATTTTCGGGTTATGAATTCGGTGGCAGCCTCGTAGGGGTAATGGGGGTCCAAACACGTGAAGGCGTTTTTCTTATTAGGCATGCCTACGTGCGACACGAAAGACAAAGGAGAGGTGTTGGAACTAGTCTATTAAGGCACCTTATAACCTCAGTGGATAAACCTATTCTAATAGGAACTTGGCGCGCCGCTATTTGGGCCCTACGATTTTATGAGAAAAATGGTTTCAGTGTTGTCCCGGAGTCGGAAAAAAATAAACTTTTAAAAACATATTGGGATGTCCCTTCCAGGCAAGCAGAGGCATCAGTCGTATTGGCTGACTATCAGGCCCGGAACACGATTGTTAGAGTTACAGCTGACGAGAACCGCGAGGGGACTGAAAGGATCTAGGGTCACCCGACGGCTGCTGTCTATGGTCCCGAATTGGAAAAATATTTTTGGAGTGCGGTTTTATTTATTGAGACGGAATATTCTTTGCGTAAGGCTTTTGCGTATTGCTGAAGTACATCATCGCTGAGTGCGGTGGACAACACCTTCTGTAATCTGTCAAAATTCTTTTTGTCGACAGCTTTTTGTTTGTTTTTGATATTGGTTAGGCGGGCAACAGCGTAACCTTCAGCTGTTTGAGCGATCACAACATCACCTATTTTGGCCTTAAATAACCGGGGTAATATCTCCCGAGGTATAACGTTAGAGCCCGTCGCGCCAAAGCGGGAAACCGGCCCTGTTTCAAAGGATTTTAGGCCAAAAGTTTTTGCCACCTCTTTCAGGGTGCCAATGGTTTTAGCCCTCTTTTGTATTTTCTGTGCCGTTCTTTTCGCTACGTCGTTCAATTGTTTATTTCGCCATGCTTCTTCAACAAGTTTTCGGACTTTGCGGAGCTTCTGCTTTTTTGGAAGTGTTATTTTATCTACCCTTACCATGAAATAACCACCCTCAGGCGTTTCTATTAGTTCGCTAGTTTCATCTTTTTTGAGATTAAAAGCAGTTTGTATGAAGCGTGGGTCTTCGGGTATAGCCTTCACCTTCGTGCCCGAGGTGCTGGTGCCTGACACGTCCATAAAGTCCGTTTGATGAATTTTCATTCCTAGCTCTCGACCAACGTTGTCTATAGAAGCGCCACCTGCCAAGGTATCTTCTATCTTGTCTGCCCGCTTGATTAGAACTTCTACCGCCATTTCCCTGGAGATATCAGCGGCTAATGCACTCTGAACTTCTTGGAGGGCAGGCGTCCTTCCGGGTTTTATATTTACAAGCTTGATTATGTGCCACCCTAGCGATGTCTTGATGGGTTCAGAGATCGTGTTACGGTTTAAAGAGAACGCGCTATTGGCCAGTTCGGGAAGTAGATCGCCTTTTGAAACAAACCCAATGCTAGTTTTCTTGGCCGAGCCATTTAAGTTCCGCAAACCGTCTATCGAAAAGTTTTGGCCGTTGGAGAGGACTGTAAAAGCTTTTCTGGCACTAGTTTCGTCTTTAAATAATATTTGTTCTAGCTCTCTGGTCTCCGGTACGATGAGCGAGCCTAATCTATCTTCATATTCTTCTCGAATTCGTTGCTTGGAAGGTGAGAGGTCCTTTGCAATCTCCTTGGGATCAAGATAAAGGACTGACATTTTACGGTATTCCGGGGCCATGAAGTAGGATGAATGTTTATTCAAGTAATTTTTGAGGTCGGTATCTTTAGCAATTGGCGTATTTTTGGTTATTTGCCGTTTGATAAGAATGATTTCTGCAATTCTTCGCTCGTTTTGGTGTTGAAATAGAATGTTGGTTAATTGAGGAGGTGCAAGGGATCCGGACGAGAGGGTACCGGTTATGTACGTGCGTTGCAGGTCCTGTTTAACCGAGGCAACGTAAGTTGCCTCGGTTAGACCATTATTCGCTAATAATGTACGGAAAATAGAAGGGTCAAACTCGCCTACTTTATTTCGGAAAGCAGGTTCTTGTCTGATTTTTGCACGAATAATGTCATCACTAACCATTAGACCTAAGTCATGTGCCTGCAATTCAATCAATCTTTTATCAATAATGCTATTTAGGGTAATTTCGGCTAAACCAAGGTTTCGCGCCTGTTTACTATTGATATTTCCGATACGAGAGCGGATTTCATTTAGTTGCTGACGATATTTTATTTGAAATTGTCTCTGCGTGATTTTTGTGTCACCGACGGTTGCCACTTCATCGGGGTTGGATATAACGCCAACCATATCACCAACCCCCCAAACTGCGAAACTGAGTATCAGTAATGAGGCAAGAAGGATCATCACGTATTTTCCAACGCCTTTTTTCATACTCTCGAGTAGCATTACGACTTCCTGCTAACAGTTATTAGTTATGAATTAAGAATCCGCCGCATAATAGGGTTCGGGTTTGCTGGCGGCAAGATTGTCTGGTCAGATAGGCACTTGCCTATGGTAGCTTTCTCGTATTGTGTTAATTTGGTTTCTGACAGGAAATTCAAGGTCGTCATGGACAATACACGCAGCCGTTTGATTGTAGGTAATTGGAAAATGCATGGGAGTATAGCCTTTGTCGAAAATTTTTCCACAGAGCTGTTGAAACTCGCTTTGGGGATCAAAGCGATAAATATCGAATTAGTGTTATGTCCACCAAACCCATATCTGAAAATTATTTGCGATATCTTTGATAGTACCACTATTTTTGTTGGTGGGCAGGACTGCCATGCGGACATGAGTGGTGCTTACACAGGAGACGTGTCTGCAGAGATGTTAGTTGACGTTGGATGTAAGTATGTGATTACAGGGCACTCGGAGAGACGTGAGCAACACGGAGAGCACAATAGCCTTGTACGGAGAAAAACCACTGCGGCTCAAACCGGCGGGCTTATTCCAATTCTTTGCGTTGGAGAAAAGGCTGAAGATAGAGAACGGGGCGCTGCGGTTGAGACAATTCTTAGGCAGTTGAAAGAATGCGTCCCAGAGGGGTCACGGGGCAGAGATATTGTCGTTGCTTACGAGCCGGTATGGGCTATCGGTACGGGTAAAATTCCTAAAATTAGTGAAATCGCTGAAGTACACGGAGCAATCCGTGACGCAGTGAATAAACTGGTATCAGATCCGGATGCATTACGCATTTTATATGGTGGGTCTGTAAAGCCAGAGAATGCCCAGGATATTCTTTCTGTTTCTAATGTGGACGGCGCCTTGGTTGGTGGGGCTAGCCTGAAAACGGACGAATTTTGGCGCATAGTTAAGGCATACCATAAGGAATGAAAATAGAATAAAACTTCTTTCCAAAATGATTTTTAACTATTAAATATCTGCTGCGCTATGAAGGTAAGTACGCATGATTGAAGTGCTTTTAGTTATCCATATTATTCTGGCTCTCTCTCTTGTTGGAATTGTTCTTGTCCAAAGAAGTGAGGGGGGGGCATTAGGTATGGGTGGTGCCACAATGGGCGGTTTAATGACAACTCGTGGGTCTGCAAACTTGCTGACACGGGCAACCGCTGTAGTTGCTGCGTGTTTTATAGCTAGTAGTCTCGCGTTGGCAATTTTGTCGTCCTCGAATCAGAAACCTAAATCGATAATCGACACTGGAACTAGTTCTATTATTGATAAGCCCCTCGCAAAGCCAACGGGGCCTGCGGTTCCGGTCGCAAAGTAGACACTACAGGCAAAAATAAATTTTTTGAGTTTTTGTGTTCTGTTCTCTTTCAATAGGGTAGTGAAGTGCTGTACATTGCCGGTCCATGACGCGGTTTGTCTTCATCACCGGCGGCGTGGTCTCTTCATTGGGAAAGGGGTTAGCTTCTGCAGCGCTCGGCGCGCTTCTGCAGGCCCGTGGCTATAAAGTAAGGTTGCGAAAGTTTGATCCTTATTTAAATGTTGACCCTGGGACCATGAGCCCAACCCAACATGGGGAAGTATATGTTACTGATGACGGCGCAGAGACCGATCTAGATTTAGGACATTATGAACGTTTTACAGGTGTTCCAGCGAGACGGAGTGACAATGTAACGACGGGACGCATCTACACAAATGTTATTGAGAAGGAACGTAGAGGAGATTATTTAGGGGCAACGGTACAGGTTATCCCCCATGTTACTGATGCCATTAAAGAATTTGCTTTAAACGAAATAAGGGATGAAGATTTTGTTTTGTGTGAAATTGGTGGAACCGTTGGCGACATTGAAAGCCTCCCGTTTCTAGAGGCAATTCGACAACTGGGAAATGAACTAGGCCGAGAGCGTGCAATGTTTATTCACCTTACACTTGTTCCCTATCTTAAATCGGCGGGAGAAATAAAAACCAAGCCCACACAGCACTCTGTAAAAGAGCTTCAGAGCGTCGGCATTCAACCAGATATGATCCTCTGTAGATGCGAACAAGACATTCCCATCGAGGAAAGACGTAAAATTGCTCTTTTTTGTAACGTACCCGTTGAAAACGTTATCAGTGCACCGGACGTTGGAACAATTTACGAGGTGCCAGTAAGCTATAATAAGCGCGGTATGGATAGCCAATTAGCCCGCCATTTCAATTTAAAGAAAAATGATAACGAACTCGACTTAGGGCGTTGGACGGGCATTGTGAGTAGCACAAAAAACCCGGAGGCTGAAGTTACCGTTGCAGTCGTCGGTAAATACATAAACCTACTTGATTCCTACAAATCGTTATCGGAGGCATTGGTCCATGGCGGTATCGCGAATAATGTTCGCGTCAAGATGGATTGGATCGATTCAGAAATTTTTGAAACGGAAGAGGCGGTGCATCTTTTGTCTAAAGTGGAGGGCATTCTTGTTCCTGGAGGTTTTGGCGAACGGGGAGCGGAGGGCAAAATCGCGGCTGCAAAATTCGCGAGAGAGCATAATGTGCCATATTTTGGAATTTGTTTTGGAATGCAGATGGCCGTTATTGAAGCTGCGCGAAATATGGCCGGCATTGAAACTGCCGGTTCCACGGAATTTGGTGACTGTGGTGATGCAATTATCGGTTTAATGACAGAGTGGGCGCGCGGCGACGCGGTGGAACGGCGGGAAAAGAATGATAACAAGGGTGGGACAATGCGGTTGGGCGCCTATGATTGTATGCTTGAAGAGGGTACGTTGGTGCAAAGAATTTATAATAGTAGAAAAATTAGCGAGCGGCATCGGCACCGCTACGAGGTGAATATAGCATACAAAGCTCAGTTGGAGGCTGTTGGAGTTTGTTTTTCGGGCCTTTCTCCAGACGGGGTGTTACCCGAGATTATCGAACTTCCAAGCCACCCTTGGTATGTAGGGGTTCAATTCCATCCGGAATTAAAATCTAAACCATTTCTGCCTCACCCACTTTTTGCTTCGTTTATTCAGGCGGCGTTTGAGCATTCACGACTTGTGTGATTTATGACTGATTTAATAGAGATTAAAGTTAATAATTTTGTTATTGCGAATGATAGACCGTTTGTACTTATCGCCGGACCCTGTTTGCTCGAAGGCAAAAATCACGCGTTAGAAATGTCCAGCGCGTTAATAGAAATTACGTCGAAACTGGGAATTAGTTTCATCTATAAAACGTCCTTTGATAAAGCAAACAGGACATCATTAGAAAGTGCGCGAGGATTGGGCATCGATGAAAGCCTCCCAATTTTGGCGGAAGTGCGCGAGAAAATTGGGTGTCCGGTGTTAACCGATGTACATCTCCCTGAACAATGTGAACGTGTTGCAGGTGTGGTCGACGTCCTACAAATCCCTGCGTTTCTCTGTCGTCAAACCGACTTAATAATGGCGGCGTCCAGGACCGGTAATCCGATAAATATCAAAAAGGGTCAATTTTTAGCTCCTTGGGATATGGAGAATGTAGTACAAAAGGCCGTTTCTGTGGGAAACAACAAAGTGATGGTCTGTGAAAGAGGCGTATCATTTGGGTACAATACATTGGTGTCGGATATGCGCTCTATACCCATACTTTCGCAAAATGGTCGACCAGTCATCTATGATGCCACCCACTCGGTGCAGCAGCCGGGTGGGCGAGGAACTTCGTCAGGTGGTCAGCGAGAGTTTGTACCTATTTTGGCACGTGCGGCGGCTGCCATAGGGGTGGCTGGAATTTTTATGGAAACGCATCAGGACCCTGACAAAGCTCCGTCCGACGGGCCAAATATGATTTCAATTAAGGCGCTACCATCAATTTTGAAAACACTTATAGAACTTGACCGTGTAGCCAAGGATAACCCTGTAAAGATTTAGAGCTCTAGCGTTGCGCTAACACCGGGCTAGCTGTATCTATCGTCGTCTCCCCTGGTCGATTTATCGAGGTAAATTCCATGTCAGCTATTTCACGTATTGGTGGCCGAGAGATCCTAGACTCTCGCGGTAATCCGACAGTAGAGGTGGAGGTAGAACTAGAATCGGGTGCCACAGGACGGTTTGCGGTGCCCTCAGGCGCATCTACGGGAGTTCATGAAGCTGTTGAACTTCGTGACGGCGATAGAAATCGATACGGCGGCAAAGGTGTTCTAAAAGCTGTGACATCCATCACTGGAGAGATATCTGATCAATTATTCGGAGTGGATCCGGGTAATCAAGAAGGCATAGATGAGCGGCTAATAAAATTGGATGGAACCGAAAATAAAGGCCGTCTCGGTGCAAACTCGATCTTGGGTGTAAGTGTTGCGGTTGCGAAGGCTGCTGCCGATGAGAGGAACCTTCCTTTTTATAGATATGTGGGTGGTGATTCAGCGTGTCTTTTGCCTGTGCCTATGATGAACATCGTAAACGGTGGCGCGCACGCCGATAATTCGATTGACTTCCAAGAATTTATGATAATGCCGGTAGGGGCACCTGACTTCAAAAATGGCCTTCGATGGGGTGCGGAAATTTTCTACGCTCTTAAAAGTAAATTGGGTGAAATTGGCCTTAACACAAACGTTGGTGATGAAGGTGGATTTGCTCCCGATCTCTCTGGTGTGCGGGCGACACTCGACTTGATTATGGCAGCTATAGACGAAGCAGGTTTTGATGCGGGTCGTGAAATTTATTTAGCGTTAGATGCGGCTTCTAGTGAGTTTTTTGATGGTGCGGTTTACCAATTGAGAGGCGAAGCCAAGAAGTTTTCAGCCGCAGAATTGGCAGATTACTATTCGTCGTTGTGTAATGACTACCCGATTATTTCAATCGAAGACGGGCTTGCAGAAGATGACTGGACCGGCTGGAAACTGCTTACGGATGCGCTTGGTGATAGAGTCCAACTAGTAGGTGATGATTTATTCGTGACAAATCCAAAGCGTTTGGACAGGGGGGTCCGTGAAGGTGTAGCTAATTCAATTTTAATTAAAGTTAACCAAATTGGCACGCTCACAGAGGCAATAAATGCAATTAAACTGGCAGAGAAGGCATGCTACACAGCTGTAATGTCGCATCGTTCGGGCGAAACGGAAGATGTGACGATTGCCGATTTAGCAGTGGCAACTAACTGTGGGCAGATTAAAACTGGGTCTCTAGCGAGGTCCGATAGATTGGCTAAATATAATCAATTGTTGCGTATAGAGGAAAGGTTGGGCCAAGCTGCAGTTTACGCCGGCTCAACAGTTTTGCCTTAACAGCACACTAAAATTTCGGAAAGAATTGAACCCAAGCGGTTGAGTAGACGTGGGTTACTAGCGAATCAATATATACTTGACCCACACAACCATTTTATGATCCGATCGCCTATGGGTGCCGTAAGAGAGATTAAACGCCGTTCACGTAGGATGTTAGTGCCGATCGTGGGGGCATTGTTTGTATGCTATTTCCTGGTTCATTCCTTTCATGGTGATCGGGGTATCATTGCTTGGATGCATCTTCAAAAACAAGTTGCGGTTGCTGAGAAAACGCTTTCTGAGACCAGAGAAGTTAGGCAGAGTCTCGAAAAACAGATTAGATTACTTAAGATTAATCCGGATACAGGGAAGCTCGACATGGATATGCTTGATGAACGGTCCCGATTAATGACAGGCCTCGTAAGACCCAATGACCTAATAATTCGAGGAAAATAGGTTTCAGGGTGGAGAATTTTTGAAATAAATGATGTTTTGTCGGCACCGGGTTGTAATTTTGTTAGAACAGGTGGGTAATAAAAGACAGATAAGTAGTTAGGTCTTTGTTGCGACGCCGGTGTGTTCCTATATTCTATATATCTAGTTAGTACGAAAAAGCGGGTATATGCACGTATTATAGGAGAAAATTATGACTAAAGCCGGGGGCGACGTTGAATCGGAATCTAGGTCTGTTGGCAACAAAATCTCAGAAAATGCCAATGATACCGATCAAATGTTAGGCTTTTATCGTGACATGCTTCTAATTAGAAGGTTTGAGGAACGTGCGGGTCAAATGTACGGTATGGGTCTCATCGGTGGGTTCTGCCACCTATATATCGGGCAAGAGGCGGTCGTGGTTGGGATGCAATCTGCGATTGACGAGCGGGATGCCGTAATTACGAGCTACCGTGACCATGGTCATATGTTGGCGTGTGGAATGGATCCAAAAGGGGTAATGGCCGAACTAACGGGCCGCAGTGAGGGTTACTCCAAGGGAAAGGGAGGCTCCATGCACATGTTTTCGAAAGAGAAAAATTTCTTCGGTGGGCATGGTATCGTTGGAGCTCAGGTACCAATAGGCACGGGTCTCGCATTTGCATCAAAGTATCGTAAGACCGAAGGAATATCGTTGACCTATTTAGGTGATGGCGCAGTTAATCAAGGGCAAGTTCACGAGGCTTTCAATATGGCCGCATTATGGGGTCTTCCCGTGATATATATTATTGAGAACAATTTATATGGAATGGGCACTTCAGTAGCCCGAGCATCTGCTGCAAAAGAACTATACAAACTGGGAGAGCCTTATGGAATCCCCGGAGAAGAGGTGGATGGTATGAACGTTTTAGAGGTTAGAAAGGCGGCCGAAAAAGCGGTCCGCTACTGCCGAGGGGGGGGTGGGCCATTTGTTCTAGAAATGAAAACATATCGATATCGCGGTCACTCAATGTCTGATCCAGCAAAATATCGGACTAAAGAGGAAGTTTCGGAAATGAGAGATCAAAATGATCCCATCACCAATCTTAAAGCAGTGATGATTGATGCAGGACAGACTAAGGAAGACCAGCTCAAAAAGATTGACATGGAGGTTCGGGAAATTGTCCTAAAGGCGGCGGAGTTTGCTCAAGAAAGTCCTGAGCCAATGGCAACCGAGCTGTATACAGATGTCTTGGTGGAAGGCTAAGAGAGACGGTAGCCGGAATGTCCAAGAATATACTTATGCCAGCGCTTTCACCCACTATGACCGAGGGTGTTTTGTCCAAATGGCTTAAGAGCGAGGGCGAGGATATAGCACCTGGCGACGTTATTGCGGAGATTGAAACTGATAAGGCAACGATGGAAGTTGAAGCAGTTGACGAGGGTATTTTAGGAAAAATCATTGTTGAGGCGGGCACCAAGAACGTCGAAGTGAATGCGGTCATTGGAGTTATTCTTGAAGAAGGGGAGGAAACAGAAAAGTCGGATGACGGGGAAGCGATAATCAAAAAAAATACCGAGGGGATGGATGTAGGGACGATTGATAAAAACGAGAGTTTAAGCCCCGGGAGCGATAAAAGACCGGGAACTTTAACCGTCAGGGAAGCGTTGCGCGATGCGATGGCCGAAGAGATGCGACGCGATGAAAATGTGTTTTTGATGGGTGAGGAGGTGGCACAATATGAGGGTGCATATAAGGTTAGCCAAGGTCTCCTTGAGGAATTTGGAGAAATGCGTGTAATTGATACGCCAATCACGGAGCACGGCTTTACCGGCCTCGCCGTCGGTGCTGCTTTCGCGGGTTTACGGCCCATTGTTGAATTCATGACATTCAATTTTGCGATGCAGGCGATTGATCAATTGTTAAATTCGGCTGCCAAGACGAATTATATGTCGGGTGGACAAATGGGATGTCCAGCGGTGTTTCGGGGACCTAACGGTGCCGCTTCCCGCGTTGCGGCACAACATTCACAGTGTTATGCGAGTTGGTTTGCCCATATTCCGGGTATTTATGTAATATCGCCCTATTCGGCCGCTGACGCGAAAGGGCTCCTCAAGGCAGCTATTCGCGATCCAAATCCCGTTATATTTTTAGAAAATGAGCTTCTTTATGGAGAGTCTTCTGAGATGCCGGATGATCCTGATTGGATCGTTCCAATAGGAAAGGCAAATGTGGTGAGAGAGGGAAATGATGTTACCCTCACGGCTTTTTCCCTGATGGTGGGGTATGCCCTCCAAGCGGCGGAAGAGCTTGCCGGCATGGGTATATCCGCAGAAGTAATTGATTTGCGCACGTTACGTCCGCTTGATATCGAATGCATAATTGGTTCCGTGAAGAAGACAAATCGATTGGTTTCTGTTGAACAAGGGTGGCCGACCGTGGGAATGGGGTCAGAAATTGCCGCTAGTATTATGGAGAACGCTTTTGATTGGCTGGATGCACCCGTTGCTCGGGTATGTGCGGCTGACGTCCCGCTTCCCTATGCTGCCAATCTCGAGAAGTTAGCGCTTCCGCAAGTTTCCGATATCGTGCAAGCCGCTAAATCTGTCTCCTATTTACCATGAGGAAGCTTGGGCATTGACATGTCAATAAATATTCTCATGCCGGCTCTTTCCCCTACAATGACTGAGGGTAGCGTAGCTAAATGGTTAGTAAAAGAGGGTGATGAAATTACCCCGGGTGATGTTATCGCCGAGATTGAGACCGATAAGGCTACCATGGAGGTTGAAGCTGCGGATCAAGGAGTTTTAGGTAAAATTGTTGTACCGGAAGGCACGGAAGCTGTTTTGGTCAATCAGATAATCGGAATCTTACTAGAAGATGAGGAAGACTTGAGCACGCTGGTTGAGGAAGTGTCACACACGGTAGCGGATAAGAGTGTTGCTGAGCCGGTAATTTTGAAGGACATAGTGAAAGTTACCCCCTTAGCGGAGCGTATAGCCCACCAGCTCGGATTAGACCTCTCTTCCATAGACGGGTCAGGAGCGCAGGGAAAGATTACAAAGTCGGATGTTGAGGCAGCGATTTCCTCCAGATCGATCGGTTTTTCCGACAGTTCAGAAGAACAACGTCAGAACTTTCTTCAAACTAAGGCTACGGATGAGACCAATACAAGACTTTTTGTTAGCCCGCTTGCTCGAAGCATGGCGAAGCAAGCAAATATAGATCTCCGCTCGATCAGTGGTTCTGGGCCAGAAGGCAGAATAATAAAACGAGATATTACGTCAGCGAGTAATGTTGTCGAGACTGAGCCGGAATTGGCAAAGACGGTGTTTCAGGAAGGACCCGATACAGGTTCCGCGGAGGTAGTAAAGCTTTCCACAATGAGGAAGGTAATTGCCGAGCGAATGACACAGTCAAAAAGCACTGTGCCGCACTTCTACCTGACTGTGGACTGTGAGATCGACGAATTATTAAGGGTGCGCGCAACGCTTAATAATACAATGGAACAAATAAAAATTTCAGTTAATGATTTCGTTATAAGGGCGTGCGGGATAGCGCTGAAGGACATTCCGGAAGCTAACGTAAGCTATCACAATGAGGACGAAATGTTACAACATTCTACCAGCGATATTTCAGTTGCCGTAGCAATTGAGGGGGGCTTGATTACGCCAATCGTGAAAGGGGCAGAGCATAAAGGCCTTAGGCAACTCTCGCACGAAATGAGCGAGTTGGCATCCCGTGCGCGAAACGGAAAATTGATGCCTGAAGAATATCAGGGCGGATCGTTCTCAATATCAAACCTTGGTATGTATGGTGTTAAACAATTCGATGCGGTTATCAATCCACCCCAGGCTTGTATTTTAGCAGTTGGGTTGGGTGAACAGCGTCCGATTGTAAAGAATAATGAAGTTGTGGCAGCCACCGTGATGAGTTGCACACTTTCAGTGGATCATCGGGTGGTTGACGGGGCAATTGGAGCGAAGTTGCTGGGTAAAATTCAGGAATACATCGAAAACCCAGCGCTAATGCTGCTGTAGTTATAGTTGTTCGGTAATTAGGCGATTAAGAGGGTGATTTTGCAAAACCTTGAATTTGATTTAGCTGTCGTCGGCGGAGGACCCGGTGGTTATGTGGCGGCCATTCGAGCTGCGCAACTTGGGATGCAGGTTGCTTTAATTGAACGAGAGCACCTGGGTGGGATCTGTTTAAATTGGGGCTGTATCCCGACTAAAGCTTTACTCAGGACGGCTGAAGTTAAACATCTGATTGAGAATGCGGAGCAGTTTGGTCTGTCGGTCGGAAAGGTTGGCTTTGATCTAAAGAAGATTGTTGAGCGCTCAAGAGGGGTTGCGAAGAAGCTTAATGAAGGCATCGAATTTCTTTTAAAAAAAAATAAGGTAGAGGTGTTTTTAGGATCTGGTTCGTTGCTTGGTAATGGCAGAATTTCGTTTAATGGCTTGAATGGGGAGATTAAAGAAATTTCTGCGTCTCACATTATTTTGGCGACCGGCGCTAGGGCGCGCACTTTATCCGGTATTAAATCTGATAAAAAACTTATCTGGACCTATAAGGAGGCCATGGTACCAGAAGTTCTGCCTGAAACACTGCTTGTTGTAGGTTCAGGGGCAATAGGTATCGAGTTTGCAAGTTTTTATTCGGATCTTGGGTCTAACGTTACGGTTGTTGAAGTTCTGGACAAGATATTACCGGTGGAGGATGAAGAAATTTCCGATGCAGCGCGGAAAGCGTTTGAGGAACAGGGAATAACTATCCACACGGGGGCTACGCTGGCTTCCCTGGATCCAGGCGATAACGCGGTTACTGCGATAATTAAGATCGGTGAACAAACCCAAGAACTAACCTTTGATCGTGCTATCTTAGCTGTAGGCATTACGGGAAATATTGAAGATATCGGATTAGAAAACACAAACGTAGAGGTTGAAAGTGGCCATGTTGCCACTAATGAATGGATGCAAACAGGGGAATCAGGGGTATACGCAATTGGTGATCTTACAGGCCCTCCTTGGCTCGCGCATAAGGCTAGTCATGAGGCTATAATTTGTGTTGAAAAGATAGCTGGTCAAAGTCCCAATTCATTAGACACGTCGAGAATTCCGGGCTGTACTTATTGTCGTCCGCAGATTGCGAGTATTGGACTTACGGAAGTTGCTGCAAAGGAAGCAGGATACGATGTTAGAGTAGGTCGATTTCCATTTTCGGGAAATGGCAAAGCTATCGCATTAGGTGAGGCTAATGGTCTGGTGAAAACGATATTCGATAGCGTGACAGGAGAAATTCTGGGTGCCCATATGATTGGGGCTGAGGTAACAGAATTAATACATGCATTTGGGATGGCGAAGACCTTGGAAACAACAGAGTTGGAGATGATGCAAACCATCTTTCCTCATCCAACCCTATCTGAAATGCTTCATGAATCGGTATTAGATGCGTATGATCGGGTCATTCATGTCTGAGGGTGTTGATAAGGCTGGCTCAACTGAGCGGGTGCGCCATCCAGAGAAAATATCAAAACCCGACAGTCCAATGCATCGAAAACCGCCCTGGATCCGAGTAAAAGCTCCGACCTCGAAGGCTTTTTTCGAAACTCAAAATTTGATGCGTAGATTGCGTTTAAATACGGTGTGCGAAGAAGCAGCGTGTCCAAACATTGGGGAATGTTGGGCCCAGAAGCATGCGACGATGATGATAATGGGGGATGTGTGCACAAGGTCGTGCGCGTTCTGCAATATTTCTACTGGGATACCTTCCGAGCTTGATAAATTGGAACCGCAGCGTGTTGCGTCAGCCGTCGCGGAGTTGGAGTTAGCGCACGTCGTGATCACCTCTGTTGATCGTGATGATTTAGTCGACGGGGGTGCGGGGCATTTCGCGGAGGTGATTACGAAAGTTCGAGAGGTCTCCCCTGCGACCTCGATCGAGGTTCTTACACCCGATTTTCAGAAGAAAAATGGGGCCATAGAGGAAGTTGTGTCAGCGAGGCCTGATGTCTTTAATCACAATTTAGAAACTGTACCAAGACTATACGCGGCTGTGAGGCCGGGAGCGCGGTACTTCTTATCCTTGCAGCTTCTTAATGAGGCGAAGCGTCTTGATCCACAAATATTTACAAAGTCGGGTTTAATGGTCGGACTCGGGGAAGAAAAGGGGGAGGTATTCCAGGTGATGGACGATTTGAGGGCTGCCAATGTTGATTTTTTGACCATTGGGCAGTATCTCCAACCTACCAGAAAACACCATCCTATTGCACGTTTCGTCGAACCAGAAGAGTTTGAGACGTATAAACGCTCGGCTTATGGAAAGGGCTTTCAAATGGTTTCCGCGTCGCCGCTAACGCGTTCATCTTATCATGCGGATAACGATTTTAAGAAAATGAAAGCCTCGCGTGAGCAAAATATTAAATTCTAATTGTCTCGGTGATGCCAAATCATTCTGAGGTAAAACGATTTCCGTACACTCAGGCTCAGCTCTTTGAGTTAGTGGAGGATATAGAGGATTATCCCAGTTTTCTGCCGTGGTGTTTAGACGTTAGTATTGAGAAAAGGCGAGACAACATCTTAAATGCAAACATGACTGTTGGCTTTAAGGTTTTTCGTGAAAGTTTTTCCTCTCTAGTAACGCTAAAGCCCACTTCACAAATTGACGTAGAATACGTTGACGGGCCTTTTAGGCACCTCAACAATCGGTGGCGCTTTAAAGAAACGGACCATGGTTGTGAAGTGGATTTCTATATAGACTTTGAATTCCGTTCTTCACTTTTAAGATTAGCTGCTGAACCGGTGTTTCTAGAAGCTGTTAAGCGAATGGTTTTTGCCTTTGAACGCCGTGCTGTTGAACGCTTTTCTTAAAAATATATTCTAGCTTCCAATGTATCTTTTTGGTTCACGGGTTTAGCGTTTTTGATCCTAGCGGTTGCGAGAGCAGCCAACACGGCGTCTAACGCATCTCCCTTTATGTCGGCGACAATAGTGCGGCGCAGGGTATCTGTAACCGGCGCGAGAATCCGCAATTCAATTAATGTATCCAAAATATCAGACCGGGCGGACCTTAATAGATTCCCCCTTCCTTTGTATGGAACGTACATTTGCTCTCTTTTTAAAAATGATGCTGGACATACTTCGGCGATAATGGGAGTTCCTTTCTTGGGTTTCTGCATAGGAATTGCCCGTGCTTTTCCTTTTAGTATTAGCGGTGAAATTACATGGTGTAGTCCTGCCCATGTTTGACGGTACAGACGAAGATTGTATGTGCACCAGGGAGCTTTGGCTTCAATATCCGTTGTTCTCTTTAACTCCTTGCCGTTCGTCAAGGCGCGGCAACTTGAAAGGAATGTGTCTGCAGAGGGGTATTTATGAGAAAACGTGTTGACAAATTTGAGCCATGACTTTTCTCGAATTAATTCTTCGGGTATCCCGAACGGAAAGTCAAAACCGATAATGCTCTCAAACTGGTTACCAATATAATCAACGAGCCTATGCAAGGCGGGTTGCAGTTCAACTATTCCGTCTGTGAGTTCGTCGAGCCTAAATAATTTCTGGATTATGATGCCATTTGACGCAAATAAACCTTCTGAAATCCAAATATGACGGCCAGCATCTTTAGCGCCAGAAAAATCTACTCCGCTCACATAGTTTCGAAGCTTCATATAAGTTTTCTAATCATTTCGAATGCTTTTATTACAGAAGCTATGCGTATTGCTTCTCTGTTACCGTTAAAATGACAGCATTCGTGAAGCGTCGTCCAATTTCTCCTGACGGCGCAGACGTGAACCAAACCTGCTGGTTTGTTTTCGCTTTGCCCCGGGCCGGCTACACCAGTAATACTTACAGAAATATCTGCGTTAGAACGTTTTAGACCTCCGTCGGCCATCGCCCTCGCTACCTCTTCGCTGACAGCACCTACGCGGGGGAATAGATCGGCAGGTACGTCAACTAATTCGGACTTCGCTTTGTTGGTGTAGGTAACGAAACCACGGTCAACGACGTCAGACGAACCGGTAATCTCGGTCAGAGTGGCGGAAACAAGACCGCCGGTGCACGATTCTACCGTAACGAGAGTAACACCGCCTTTGCGGCACGCCGCGAGTGTTTGTTTTGCCTTTTCTATAAGTTTTCGCTTCATCTCGTCTTTACCCAATTATCGTGATGATTATATGCAAAATTATCCCTGCATATATCGCAGCGATGATATCGTCTAACATTATGGCTGCTGGACCATTTAATTCCCTGTCAACCCACGAAGCTGGCCACGGCTTAGTAATGTCGGTGATCCGAAAAAGTACAAAGCCAGCGATATACCACCATATTTCGACTGGTAAGAAAGCAAGTGTTAGAAATTGGCCGACACTTTCATCAATTACAATAATGCTGGGGTCTTTGACCTCGGTCTTATCTAAGAATACCTTTGATGCCCAAAGCCCTCCAATTAACGTTATAAAAGCAGCAAACAAAAGATAACTACCATCCCAACGTTCCGCGATTATCCACGCGAAGGGCAGGGTAAATAGAGAGCCCCACGTACCCGGCGCCCACGGTAAAAGTCCACTCCACCACCAAGTTGATATAATCGCAGCTGGATGCAGCCGGGATAGACCGTGGGGTGTGCGGCCAAATATAATTTTCACGTGAGGTAGATCGTTGCAGAGGCCTGAGCAGCAATTCCTTCACCACGTCCTAAAAATCCCAGTTTTTCTGTCGTAGTAGCTTTTATATTTATGCGGTTAGTATCGATATCAAGTATTTCGGCGAGTGAGCTTGTCATTCGTTTCCGATGTGGGTTTATTTTTGGTGTTTCGCAGATGATGGTTATATCGATGTTTCCAACTTTTGCACCACGTTCAAATAACAGGTGTTTTGTCTTTTCTAGAAATATTTTGGAATTCGCATTTTTCCACTGATCTTCCTCTGAAGGAAAATGCATCCCGATATCGCCGAGGCCCAGGCCACCTAATAGTGCATCTGTTAGCGCGTGAATTGCGACGTCGGCATCGGAATGTCCTTTTAGCGCTCTATCATGGTTTATTTTAACTCCACACAGGTAGAGGTGGTCCCCTTCACAAAAAGAATGGACGTCAAACCCGGAACCTATCCGTGTTTCTGAGAGTTCATTTGAAAGTAATTTATTTGCGTGCTCTAAATCATTGTCTGTAGTGATTTTAAAATTTTGCTCATTGCCTTCTACCACTGCAACCTCCAGTCCGGCACGTTCAGCTATAGCCGCGTCATCGCTTACTTCCTCGTTCACAAAGTCTGCGTGCGCGGCGAGAATTTCCTGATAGTGAAACCCCTGCGGTGTTTGTATACACCAGCAATCTTTTCGGTCCATGGTGAACACGACGCTCCGGTGCTCGGAGTGTACACGTTTCAACGTGTCTGTAAGTCTTATTCCGGGTATCGCTGCTTTGCCTGTTGCGAGTCTATTTAAAACCCGGTCGATGAGTTTGTGATCGACAAATGGCCGTGCCGCATCGTGTATTAACACATATTTTGGTTGCTTTTCCTGGAGGTGGACTAGCCCTTTCAAAGCTGATTGTTGCCGGGTCTTTCCACCATATATTGGAGCAGGCAGGTCTAATCCCTCTATAGCCTTGCTATAAAACTTTTTATGTTCCTTAGATATAACGACTTGGACGGCGGTTATAGCCGGATGGATGAGAAATATTTCGATCGTCCGGCGCAGCACTGCCTTCCCATTCAGAAGAATGTATTGTTTTGGCAGACTATTACTAATTCGGGATCCGTTGCCCGCGGCAAGTACAAGTACGGTGCAGTCAGTCATTTATTTTTCACTAACCATTAAACGTACTTCAAATTAGGACACGCCGGAAGTTTAGCCAACAGCATTTGTCTTTACCTATTTACGATAAAAATAATCTAGATTGAATTTTGATATTTTTACACTTATTTTGCCTTTGTTTTGAGCAATAAAAATGGCTGCCTAACAAATGACCATTAATATCGGTCCGGTTGAACTTCGTATACCTGTATTGCTTGCCCCGATGTCGGGGGTGACAGATCTTCCTTTTCGTCGCCTAGTAAAGTCCTGGGGTGCAGGTTTGGTTTTCTCAGAAATGATAGCAAGCCCAGGGATGGTAAATTCGAACCGTAAGACGCTTAAGATGATCGAAAATTGTTCTGAGGAACAACCATTAGCTATTCAACTTGCAGGATACGATCCTGAGGCAATGGCGTTGGCGGCAAAGCTATGTCAACAAACGGGAGCCGCTGTTATCGATATAAATATGGGTTGCCCTGTTAAAAAGGTCGTCAAAAAACAGGCGGGTTCAGCCTTAATGCGAGACCTTGAGCTAGCGAAGCGTATTATTGATGCGACGGTAAAGTCCGTTAATGTGCCTGTGACATTAAAAATGAGAATTGGGTGGGATGATGTCAACCGAAATGCACCCGAATTGGCGCAGATTGCTGAAGATTGTGGGGTGCAACTTTTGACGGTTCATGGTCGGACCCGCTGTCAATTTTATAATGGTGTTGCGGATTGGGGTTTCGTAAAAAATGTCGTTAATGCGGTTAAAATACCGGTAATTGTTAATGGGGATATCCAAAACTATGACGATGTAGATGAAGCGTTAACGATGTCCGGTGCGGCGGGTGTTATGATAGGGCGTGGTGCGACGGGCAGGCCTTGGTTTCCGGGGCAAGTCATGCATTATTTGGCAACTGGGGAGCGTTTGCGAGACCCGCCCGCTGCTATGCAAGCTGACATTATAACTCACCATATTGAGGACTTATTATGCCATTTCGGAGATTATTCGGGGCTTAGAATCGCTCGAAAACATATTGGTTGGTATAGTAAGAGAATTTCAAAAACATCTTCTTTTAGTAAAAAAATCAATAAGTTGGATAGTTCTTCTGAAGTGTTAAGTGAGATTCAACGGTATTTTCGTTCAGAGCCTGCTGGTTTAAGTGATGTCATTGTTTGAACGATCCGGTACGTCAGTTTTTCAAGGACTAAATGCGCTTTCGTCATTACCTTTCACAATCCTAGTAGTCGACCGCAAAACTCGCATTTGTTTTTTAAACAATGCGGCTGAACAATTATTTAAGCTAGGTGCGAAGAGCCTTATGGGAAAACACCTCACAGATCTTTTTGAAAAAGATAGTCCTATCTGTGCACTTTTTTTTCAGGCCTCTCAAAAACAGGTGAGCCTTGCAGAATACGACGTTGCTATAGGTTTACCAGGTAATCGGAATATTAATGTTACTATCACGGCCGCGCCTGTTTTCGAAGAACCGGGGTTTATGGTGTTATCGATGCATGAACAGTCAAACGCGCGGCGGATTAATAATCAAAATTCTCAGCGACATGCTGCTCGTTCAGTTACAGGACTTGCCGCTCTTTTAGCACATGAGGTTAAGAATCCTCTCTCGGGAATTCGGGGAGCCGCCCAATTGCTGGACGCAGCTGTGACGGAGGAAGATCGTAATCTGACAAGACTGATTTGCGAAGAAACAGATCGTATCTGTAACTTAGTAGATAGTATGGAAGTATTTTCCCATTCGGAGCTCAAGAGGAAAGCCGTAAATATACACCGAGTTCTCGAGCGGGTAAAAAAAATTGCAGAAGCAGGTTTTGGGAAAAACGTATGTTTTGTGGAGGAATATGACCCATCGCTGCCACCAGTGTGGGGCAACGAAGACCAGTTGATCCAGGTGTTTTTAAATATAGTAAAAAATGCCTGCGAAGCGGTCCCAAAAGAAAAAGGTAAGATCCTAATTCGGACCGGTTATCGGCATGGGGTAAGACTTTCCGTCCCAGGGGCAGCTGCGAGTGTAGCTATCCCTTTAACCGTAACGGTTCGTGATAACGGGCCTGGTATCGCTGCCGATGTAACGCCTAACTTATTTGACCCTTTCGTTACCTCAAAAATTGATGGTTCTGGACTTGGCCTAGCGTTTGTCGCAAAGACGATTGGGGATCATGGGGGGTTAATTGATTTTGATACTTCTAACGTTGGTACAGAGTTTAATGTATGCCTGCCCGCGTTTACAGAGCCATTAAAACAATTCAATAACCCAATGGAACAGTAGATGGCGGCACCTTCAATATTGATTGCTGACGATGATCGAGCAATACGGACGGTCCTTGAACGTGCACTCGAGCGCGAGGGGTATCACGTAAAATTAACGGGCAGCGGACGTACACTGTGGTCATGGATTGCTGACGGTGAAGGGGACATTGTAATAACTGACGTGGTTATGCCGGATGAAAATGGACTCGATTTGATTCCACGCATACGAGAATTAAGACCGGATCTCAAGGTGATTGTCATGAGTGCACAAAGCACTTTGTTGACGGCTGTAAAAGCAAATGAACGTGGTGCCTACGAATATCTGCCTAAGCCCTTTGACTTAGATGAGCTAATTAACGTCGTTGAAAGGGCCATGGCGGACCCGGGGGGAAACAATCGTATTTCCTCGTTTGATCTGGAAAGTCAATTACCTTTGATTGGTCGGTCTCCGGCGATGCAGAATATATATCGTAGCCTCGCCCGCTTAATGGCAACTGATCTTACCGTATTGATCACGGGAGAGTCTGGAACTGGAAAAGAATTGGTTGCGCGGGCGCTTCATGATTACGGTAAGCGTCGCAATGGGCCTTTTGTAGCCTTAAATATGGCGGCTATACCCAGGGATTTGATCGAAGCTGAATTATTTGGATATGAACGTGGGGCGTTTACGGGCGCGGTCACGAGAGGGGTTGGGAGGTTTGAGCAAGCACAAAGGGGTACATTATTTTTAGATGAAATAGGTGATATGCCAGTGGATGCGCAAACTAGATTATTGAGGGTCCTTCAAGATGGGGAATACACGACTGTTGGTGGCCGAGTACCACTAAAAAGCGATGTACGTATTATAGCGGCCACTCATCGCGTCCTCTCCCGTCAGGTACGGAAAGGGGACTTTAGACAGGATTTATATTACCGCCTGAATGTGGTTCCGGTTCGTATACCACCTCTTAGAGAGAGGCCAGAGGACATTCCCGAATTGGTGGAGCATTTTTTTGCAAAGGGCACAGAAACCGGACTACCGTTTAAAAGTTTAGAAAAGTCTGCCATGAATTTACTTCTTGGACAGACTTGGTCTGGGAATGTACGCGAGTTAGAAAACTTAATACAAAGATTGGCAGCATTGTATGTTGAAGAGGTAATTTCAGAAGAAATAGTGATGAATGAATTGGGAGATGATATTGGTCTAGATGTTTCCGGTTCTAAAGACGAATTTATAGAAGATGCAATAGAGAGACATTTAACACAAAATTATTTTAATTCAGGAAACGCTTTGCCACTCAATGGACTTTACGACAAAGTACGACAGGAGTTTGAAAAGCCTCTGATCACCATGACCCTTGCAGCAACGCGCGGCAATCAAATAAAGGCTTCCGAAATATTAGGGCTGAATAGAAATACTTTGAGGAAGAAGATCCGTGAGCTTGATATTGAGATCACCCGCGGCCGTTCCTGAACCACCTGGATTTTTTCGTTGGGTCTCAGAATGATAAAAAAAACCCAGTCGTCATCAGGGGAGGCAGCTGATATTGCTATAGCTTTAAAGGCAACCATGTTATTCGGACAACTAATAGCCTGGGGAAGAAGGCATAATTTAGGCAGGAAATTTGCAGTAGCCCTGACTGTGGCGGCGCTAGGTAGTGCGGTAGCAACTTACGCTGCAATGACAGGGTCTTCTCCACTAGGCGCGCACCCGCATACGGTTTTGATACTCCTCCAGATTGACTTGGTTTTGTTTCTTATACTTGGTTTGGTGGTGGCAAAAAGTTTAGTGCGCCTATGGATAGAACGTCGTCGAGGTCAGGTAGGTTCGCGGCTGCACACTCGGTTAGTAGTTTTGTTTAGTTTAATAGCGCTAGCACCCGCCATTATTGTTTCTGGGTTTTCGGCAGTATTCTTTAATTTTGGGATCGAAACCTGGTTCAGTGAGAGGGTTAGGACGGCAATTATAGAATCCCACGCAGTGGCTGAAGCTTATTTGCAAGAACATCAGCAGGTGATAAGGGGAGACTTATTAGCAATGGCGAGGGATTTAGATCGAAATTTGCCACTTTTGGTAGAAAACCCACGTCAATTTTCAAGAATATTGAGAACGCAGGGCTTGGTTCGTGATCTCAGTGAAATATATATTTTTGATGGAAGTGGCCGGGTAATAGCCAAATGGAGTCTCGGGTTCGTTTTGGACCGAGAGCCAGTATCACAAGACGTTATGGAACGCGCGCGGGGTGGAGATGTCGTTCTATTGACGAGTAAAACGGATGATCGGCTTCGTGCTATTGTGAAGATGGACCGGTTGGTAGACACGTTTTTGTATGTTGGACGGTATGTTGAACCAAAGGTTCTGGAACATATTGAAAAAACACAAAGAGCTGCGACTGAGTATCGCGAGATAGAGGGTCGAAGATCTGACATTGAGATTACTTTTGCCATGATTTTTATTTTGGTGGGGCTGCTTCTTTTATTTGCTGCAATTTGGGTGGGACTTGTTTTCGCAACACGTTTGTCTAGGCCCATAACCGAATTAGCGGGGGCAGCGGAACGAGTAAGAAGCGGTGATCTTTCTGTTAGAGTACGGAATGACAACAATGCCGATGAGCTTGGGCTGCTTAGTCGAGCATTTAATAGGATGACAGATCAACTTGAGGGGCAGCAGCAAGAATTGATTCAGGCAAACCGTCAACTTAACGAACGCCGGCATTTTATAGAAACCGTTCTTGCCGGTGTATCGGCGGGGGTAATTGGACTGGATAAAGATGCTAAAATTAATCTGGCTAATAAATCGGCTAGTTCTCTTCTTTCGATTGATCTGGACACAAAGATTGGTATCTCTATTGGCGTTGTTGTGCCAGAATTTGGGAAACTTATCGCGGACGCATTAGCCAGGCCCAACAGTGTTGTTGAGGCGCAGGTGCTGGTGGGTGGTGATGGACAATCTAGAACCTTATTTGTGCGTTTAGCTGCTGACAAAGTGGACACTCAAGTGTTGGGCCTGGTTGTTACTTTTGATGATATAACCGAACTGATGGCGGCACAAAGGAAAGCTGCATGGTCTGACGTGGCCCGCCGTATAGCGCACGAAATCAAAAATCCATTAACACCAATTCAACTATCTGCAGAACGACTGCGCCGCAAATATCTAGATGAGGTTAAGTCTGACCCAGAAACGTTTTCGAATTGTACCGACACAATTATTCGTCAGGTTAGCGATATTGGGCGTATGGTTGACGAATTCTCCGACTTTGCTCGAATGCCGCGGCCAAGAATGGAAAAAGCAAATTTGGGATCTATTTGCCAAAGAGCATTAATTCTCCACAGAAATGCTCATCCCGAAATTAACTTTCGGTTAGAGGAAGAAAACAATCAAATAACTGTATCCGTTGATGTGCGTCAGATATCCCAAGTGCTTACTAATCTGATTCAGAATTCTATAGACGCAATAGATGGTAGGGAGAGTTCAAATACAGAAGCGTTTTCAACAGGAGATATATACCTTCGGACGTTTGTTTTGGAGGAATATGCGGTTGTACAGATTACAGATAATGGCAAGGGCTTGCCTATCGAAGAAAGAAGTCAATTAACTGAGCCATACGTTACGACGAGAACAAAGGGCACAGGTCTCGGTCTAGCTATCGTCAAGACAATCATCGAAGATCACGCTGGCAGCATCGAGTTGGCAGATCGAACGATCAAACCTGGAGCAATAGTAACGGTGAAGATCCCCATACTTGTCGATAGTGATAAATCATCGACCTTATCTAAAGACGGAGTAATCGATGACAACTGATATTCTAGTCGTTGATGATGAAGAAGATATTCGTTCTCTTATTTCAGAAATTCTGACCGATGAGGGTTTTCATTGTCGCGTCGCCAGCGATAGCTCTGAAGCAGTTTATGCAATTGCCGAAAAAAGACCAGATCTCGTAGTGCTTGATATTTGGCTCGAGGCTAGTGAACTTGATGGTATGGAATTGTTGCAGACGCTCAAATCTAGTAAAGCGGTAATGCCTATTATTATGATTAGCGGACACGGGAATGTTGAAACGGCGGTGAATTCAATAAAACTAGGGGCGTATGATTTTATTGAGAAGCCATTTAAAGCGGATCGTTTAATTTTAACCATTAGGCGAGCGCTAGAAGCTTCTCAACTGCATTTGGAAAACAGTGAATTGCGCCGACGTATCGGGGATTCTGCGGAAATGGTGTGCGTTTCAAATTCTATGAAACAATTACAGTCTGCGCTCGAAAAGGTTGCCCCCACGGATAGCCGGGTCCTGATATCTGGGCCAGCTGGTGTGGGAAAGGAAGTGTTCGCTAGACAGCTACACGCACATTCAAATCGGTCGGGCGGACCATTCATTGTTTTAAATTGTGCAGGAATGAATCCAGATAGAATGGAAATAGAATTGTTTGGCGATGAGAGGCAGAACGGAATAACAAGGAGGGGAACGTTAGAAGAGGCCGATGGGGGCACTCTGTTGTTGGACGAAGTTAGTTATATGCCACTTGAGGCGCAGGGAAAGTTTGTTCGTGTTCTTCAGGAGCAAACGTTTAATAGGGTCGGTGGCGAGCAATCAATTCAGGTTGATGTGCGCGTTATCTCGTCGACGAATCAAGATATGGAGGCGGAAATGGCCGCGGGCAATTTTCGCCAAGACTTATTCTATCGTCTCAACGTCGTTCCAATCCGAATTCTGCCTTTGAAAGAGCGTCCAGACGATATTCCGGTCTTGGTACAGTATTTTATGCAACGGTCGGCTGATATCTCTGGCGTCACACCGCGTCAAATTTCCACCGAAGCCATGGCTGTTTTACAGGCACATGAATGGCCGGGTAATGTTAGGCAACTCCAGAACGCAGTGGAGTGGATTCTAATTATGGCGCCTGGGCAAGCCGGTGAGTATGTATCAGTTGAAAATCTACCACCCGATGTAGGGAAAGGTGAAACAGGAGAACTCGGTTGGGAAGAGGGAGCTAAAATTATGGCGTTGCCACTTCGTGAGGCACGAGAAAACTTTGAGAGACAATATCTCTTGGCACAAGTTTCGAGGTTTGGGGGAAATGTCTCGAGGACGGCTGAATTCATCGGAATGGAGCGGTCGGCATTGCATAGAAAATTAAAAGTTCTTGGTTTGGGGGCGTCTAACATTACAGAACCACCAGACGCCATCATAGCAGGATAGGCAGGGCTCTTCTAATGAAAGTAATAGTCTGCGGTGCTGGACAGGTCGGGTATCATATAGCTCGGCAACTTTCGATAGAAAATCACGACATAACCGTCGTGGATTCGTCGGGTGAAAATATTCGAAACGTAAGCGACACACTGGATGTCCAAACAATACAGGGTTTTGCGTCTGACCCCGATGTTCAGGAGCGAGCTAGTGCTGCGGATGCTGATATGCTAATCGCTGTGACACAATCTGACGAAGTAAATATGGTTGCTTGTCAGGTGGCGCACTCACTTTTCAAAGTACCCACAAAACTTGCTCGGGTCCGTAACCAAAGTTATTTACAGCCAATTTGGGCCGACTTATTCAGTCGAGAAAATTTACCCATTGACGTAATTATTTCCCCGGAACTTGAAGTGGCACGAGCAATCTCACGTGATCTAGTAGTCCCGGGTGCTTTTGATACTATTCCAATGGTGGACGGGAAAGTGCGGTTGATTGGTGTGCGGTGTAACGACGATTGCCCCGTAATAAATACACCTCTACGTCAACTCACGGGGGTTTTTCCAGATTTACACATTGTTGTTGTTGGAATTATTAGGGATGGTCGAGCAATAGTACCGAGTGCTGATGAACAAATGTTGGCTGGTGATGACGTTTACTTTGTTTCCGATAACGAGCATGTCGTGCGGGCGATGACAATATTCGGGCATGAAGAGCGAAAAGCACGGAGGATAATAATTGCAGGTGGTGGAAATGTTGGCGTTTTTTTGGCGAAACTTATTAGGGATGAACATCCAGGAGTAAACGCACGCATTATTGAGTCAAATAAAGAAGGTGCGGAACTTGCAGCGCGGAATCTGCCTGACATTACCGTAATAAACGGGAATGCATTGGAACCGGCAATTCTAGAAGAAGCCGGCGTAGGTGTTACGGAAGCTATAGTTGCTGTTACTAATGATGACGAGACTAACATATTAGGTTCTTTACTTGCGAAAAGACATGGTGCGAAAAGGGCTATTGCGCTTGTAAATAATATTAATTACTCACCTTTGGTTACGACGCTAGGTGTTGACGCAGTGATAAGTCCGCGAGCCATTACCGCATCGACAATACTTCAGCATGTTCGTCGAGGGAGAATCCGTGCAGTTTATTCACTAGGTGAAGAACTAGGTGAGTTGATGGAGGCGGAGATTTTGGAGACGTCTAGTTTGGTTGGGAGACAAATCCAGAACATGGAATTGCCTGAAGGGGTGATGTTTGGTGCTATTGTTCGTGGTGAAGAAGTAATAACACCGAGGAGCACTACCGTTGTGGCTAAAGGGGACAGGGTGGTAATTTTTGTAAGACCATCTGCGGTCCGAGAAATTGAGAAATTATTTGCCGTAAGCTTGGAGTTTTTCTGATTTTGCGGCTAACCTTTCGGGTCTGTTTTGTAATAGGAACTATTCGAAATCCCAGGCAGTAGCCGTTAAATTTGAATAAATTTAGGAACAGAATCGAAATTAAGATTTTATTTATACAGTTATGTTTTGATTTGGGATCGAAAAAGACTTTCGGAGATATCTTGCACAGATTGGTTGTTAAACTGAAGCTGGGTTTTCCTATAGAAAGTCACGTTTGATAATGGATAGAGTTTTACCCAAAGCCGTATTGTTTGATTGGGATGGCACCTTAGTAAACAGTTGGCCCACTATACACGAGAGCATGAATTTGACCCTGACAAAAATGGGGCTCAAACCATGGACTATGGACGAAACCATGGCACGTGCACGAATGTCTCTGAGGGAATCGTTTCCCGTCCTTTTTGGAGATCGTTGGGAGGAAGCACGAGAAATTTTCTACATTACCTATCGATCAATGCATCTTGAGCAGGTAGAAAAAATTGACGGTGCTGATGAGCTTGTCCGTTTTTTTTCTGACCGTGGTTGCCATTTGGCAGTAGTAAGCAATAAATCGGGCCGACACTTACGGGCAGAATCTAAAAAATTATATTGGGATACTTATTTTTCTGGATATCTCGTCGGTTCTGGGGATGCGGCCCGAGACAAACCAGCCACGGACCCAGTGCGGCTAGCGCTGAATAAGACTGGAATATTACCGGGCAGTGACGTTTGGTTTGTTGGAGACACATGGGTAGACGTTGCATGCGGTCGAGCGTCGGGTTGTTATACTATTTTGCTTGGTGAGAATGATAAAGGTGCAACAGAATATAAAGAGCATTGCCCACACGAAAGTTTCAAAACCTGCAGAGAATTTTTTGAGGTAGTCAGACAAATTTAAAGTTCGAAATATACCTTATTCAATAGTACATTGTATCTGATTTTTTACACACGTTTGGAATTTGGTGAATGTAAAATAAAGATATTTAATAATAAGGTGGAATAATGTCTTCAGAAAAAAATCAAAACTTACAGGACGTTTTCTTAAATCAACTTCGAAAGCAAAAAGCTCCAGTTACTGTTTTTTTGGTAAACGGCGTGAAACTGCAGGGAATAATTACGTCGTTTGATAACTTTTGTGTACTTTTGCGCCGTGATGGCCATTCCCAATTAGTATATAAGCACGCTATTTCGACGGTAATGCCAGCGACGCCCGTATCGCTTTATGATGAAGATGATGACAATGAAGAAGGTGCGGAAAGTTAATTTCAAAGTTAAGTCCGAAGTGGCGGGTGCACCCAATTGGAGACCATAGCGCTTGTAATACATCCATTTCTTAAAGCAGAAAGGGTGAAGGGTCGCTCGATTGCGTCTAGGCTTGAAGAGGTAGTGGGTCTTGCTGGCGCAATTGATTTAAATGTTAGGTTACAGGAAGCCGTCTCAATAACTCGTATAAATGCTGGAACCTACTTTGGGAAGGGGACGGTAGAACGCATCCGGAAGTTGGTTGCGGAGTACCAAATTGAAGTTGTCTGTATAGATACCAATATATCTCCTGTGCAACAACGCAGCCTCGAAAAAACGATTGATGCAAAGGTTATCGATAGAACCGGGTTAATACTGGAAATATTTGGTGAGCGAGCGGTTACAAAAGAAGGAGTTCTTCAAGTTGAGCTGGCACATTTAAAATATCAACGCAGTCGTTTGGTGCGTACGTGGACCCACCTTGAACGGCAACGAGGTGGTGTGGGATTTCTTGGAGGCCCAGGGGAAACCCAGATAGAAGCTGATCGTCGGATAATTTCTGACAGAATTGGCAAAATAGAAAAGGAACTTCAGACAGTCAGAAGGACGCGGAAACTACATCGTAGGGCGCGCGGGCGTGTCCCGTATCCTATTGTCGCCTTAGTGGGATATACCAATGCGGGAAAATCGTCCCTATTCAATACATTGACGAATTCCAAGGAGTTAGCAAAGGACCTGTTATTTGCAACACTAGACCCAAAAATGCGTCAATTAAAGCTACCTTCCCGGCGGTCTATTATTCTATCTGATACAGTAGGATTTGTGTCTGAATTACCAACAATGCTCATTGCATCGTTCCGGGCCACGTTGGAGGAGGTGATAGCAGCTGACGTTATCATTCATGTGAGGGACATATCGCATCCTGATACAGAAGCCCAGAAACAGGATGTTTTGAAGGTTTTAGACGAACTCGGGGTCGATGTCACAGATGAGCTGAAGTTTATTGAAGTATTAAATAAGACAGACCTTCTTGAGACAGACGACCTTTTAAGAATCCAAAATATCGCAATGCGAAATAAGAAGGTTGTACCACTATCCGCGAAAACTGGAGAAAACGCAGATTGGCTTATTCGTGAAGTTGACGAATTGTTAGCTTTGGAAAGAACTGTCGTTACTCTTAAGCTACCCTATGCCGAGGGCAAAGGTATTGCTTGGTTATATCGTAATGCCGAAGTGCTGGAGCGAAAGGATTTACTCGACTGTGCGGAATTTCGCGTTTTGATGTTTTCTCAGGAATTAGCGCAGTTTCAAAAGAATTTTAACAATTTATAAAAAATTTTAGTGGCACCTTGACACCCACTAAGACAATACCTATATGTCTGGCACTCGTTGGACCTGAGTGCCAGCGTAGAAAAAATGTTGTGAATCAATAATTTAAGGAGAAGGGGTCGATGGGAATTAGACCTTTGCATGACCGCGTTATGGTCGAAGCGCTCGCTGCCGAAGAGAAAACGGCCGGCGGCATTATTATACCCGATACTGCCCAGGAAAAGCCTCAAGAAGGCAAAATCGTCGCCGTTGGTAACGGCGCACGGGGTGAGGACGGTAAGATCCAGAAGCTTGACGTCAAGAAGGGTGACACAATCCTTTATGGCAAATGGTCAGGTACGGAAGTTAAAGTTGATGGTAAGGACCTTCTAATCATGAAGGAATCTGACATCATGGGAATAATCGAGTAGGAGCACTCAAGAAATGGCTGCTAAAGACGTAAAATTTGAAGGCGATGCCCGCGCTAGAATGCAAAAGGGCGTCGATACATTGGCGGATGCTGTTAAGGTTACGCTCGGCCCTAAAGGTCGGAACGTTGTTCTTGACAAAGCTTTTGGCGCACCGCGCATTACCAAGGATGGGGTAACGGTTGCTAAAGAAATCGAACTAGAGGACAAGTTCGAGAACATGGGCGCCCAGATGGTACGCGAAGTTGCATCTAAGACTAACGACGAGGCGGGTGATGGAACCACCACAGCGACCCTTCTTGCACAGACGATCGTCCGTGAAGGTTGTAAGGCCGTTGCGGCAGGCATGAACCCGATGGATCTCAAGCGCGGTGTTGATGCTGCGGTTGATGCGGTTACAGAAGAACTTATCAAAAAATCAAAGAGAGTTTCGTCTGACGAAGAGGTTTCTCAGGTAGGGACAGTATCCGCGAATGGTCAAGCTGATATCGGAGATATGATTTCGGACGCCATGCAAAAAGTTGGTAAAGAGGGTGTGATCACAGTTGAGGAAGCCAAGTCGATGGCAACAGAGTTAGAAGTTGTCGAAGGCATGCAGTTTGATCGCGGCTATATTTCGCCGTACTTCGTGACTAATGCCGAAAAAATGTACTCCGAGTTAGAAGATCCGTATATTTTGTTGCATGAGAAGAAACTCTCGAACCTGCAATCAATGCTCCCTCTGTTAGAGGCGGTAGTACAGTCCAGTCGTCCTTTGTTAATAATCGCGGAAGATGTCGAAGGTGAGGCTCTGGCTACTTTGGTAGTGAATAAACTGCGGGGTGGTCTCAAGATTGCGGCCGTTAAAGCACCAGGCTTCGGTGATCGTCGCAAGGCAATGCTTGAAGATATTGGCATCCTGACCGGCGGCCAAGTAGTTAGTGAAGATCTTGGCATTAAGCTCGAGAACGTCGACCTCAATATGCTCGGTACGGCGAAGAAGATTTCAATTACTAAAGAAGAAACCACCATAGTTAACGGCGCCGGGAAAAAGAACGATATTCTGGGGCGTTGTAACCAAATTAGGCAGCAGATAGACGAGACTAGCTCTGATTATGATCGCGAAAAGCTTCAGGAGCGCCTTGCTAAGCTCGCCGGTGGCGTCGCCGTAATTCGCGTTGGTGGCTCGACGGAAGTCGAAGTTAAGGAAAAGCGCGATCGTGTTGAAGATGCCATGAACTCGACTCGGGCCGCTGTTGAAGAAGGGATTGTTGCCGGTGGTGGTACAGCGCTTCTGCGTGCCGGGAGAGTGCTCGACAAGCTGAATCTGGATAATCCGGATCAAAGCGTTGGTATCGAAATCGTCCGAAAAGCGCTGCAGGCTCCAGTGCGGCAAATTGCAGAGAATGCCGGGGTCGAGGGATCGATTGTCGTTGGCAAGCTGTTGGAAAATAAGGCAGCTAACTTTGGTTATAACGCGGCCACCAACAAATATGAGGATCTCGTGAAGTCAGGCGTGATTGATCCTGTGAAGGTAGTTCGAACGGCGCTCAGAGATGCCGCTTCTGTCGCAGGTCTTTTGATTACAACTGAAGCAATGGTTGCAGAAAAGCCCGAAGAAAAGGGAGCAGGAATGCCTCCGATGCCTGACATGGGTGGCGGAATGGGTGGCATGGGCGGAATGATGTAGATCGTTCAATGTCATTATGACTTTTAACCGCCGCGGATTTCCGCGGCGGTTTCTTTTTGTATAACTCGAACTCTTCATAGATATCTATATAAGTACGCGATGATCCGCAAATTACCTTCCTTTGATAAAATTGAAACTATCATTCGGGAAGTTACTGAAACCGAAATTATGCCACGATTTAAAAGTCTTTCTTCAGAAGAAACATGGAAAAAGGGGTCGGGTTCCATAGTGACAGCTGCAGATGTTGCAGCGGAAAAAATGTTAGCCAGTCAACTCTCCCTCATGCTACCGGGTTCGGTAGTTGTTGGCGAAGAAATGGTGGACGAAAATCGTAATATTCTTCAACGCTTAGATGGAAGTGAGCCAGTTTGGGTGCTTGATCCCGTGGATGGCACTTCAAATTTTGCCGCGAATAGTCCTGATTTTGGTGTAATGGTTGCATTAGTTGTTAGACGAGAGACTGTCGCTGGCTGGATTTATAGGCCCGTTGAAGATGAGATGTATACCTGTGAGCGGGGTAACGGTGCGTTTCTAAATGGAGACAGATTAAATATTAATCCGTCATTACGTGACTTGGGGAAAATGGTGGGATCTTTAGGTGGTCTTCTCAGGAAGCGGACTAATTTAGCAGCGCGATTTTCACGAGTTACGGCGAGCGGTTGCATAGCAGTAGATTATTGTTCACTAGCGAAGGGCACTTTGGATTTTGCCCATTATCGGGGTGCACATGTTTGGGACCATGCGCCGGGTTGGTTACTGCACTCAGAGGCAGGAGGGTATAACCGTTGTTTAGATGGCACTGTTTATCTCGCGGGCATGCCTGCCGAAGGGGGGATTTTGTTGGCTTCTGATCGCGAGGCATGGGAAATGCTTCGTAAACCAATCAAAGAGGCATTAGAGACCTTATCTTAACGCATACAGAACTATATAATTACGAAACAGTTAATTTTATTCATGGGAAAATCATATGGCCGATAAGAATACCGTTGCTTTTGTGGGGCTAGGTGTGATGGGCTATCCAATGGCGGGGCACTTGGCGTCTTCTGGTTACATTACAAGAGTATACAATCGGACATCGGACAAGGCTCAAAATTGGGTGAAAGAGCACAATGGTACGGCTCATGAATCTCCGGCAGAGGCCACAGCCGGTGCCAATTTTGTAATGACTTGTGTTGGTAATGACGACGATCTTCGTGACGTTGTGTTGGGGGAAAAAGGCGTATTTTCAGGAATGAAAGAGGGTGCGGTGCTGGTTGATCACACCACCACTTCTGCCATGGTTGCACGGGAACTGGGAGAAATTGCAAAGGAAAAGGGTTTAGGTTTTTTGGATGCTCCAGTCTCTGGCGGGCAAGCGGGCGCAGAAAACGGAGCTCTCACAGTAATGTCGGGTGGTGATGAAAGCACGTTTAATGCCGCAGAGAAAATAATTAATTGCTACGGTAAAACGGTGGTCCGCATGGGGCCTGTTGGCGCAGGCCAGCTGACAAAAATGGTAAATCAAATTTGTATTGCGGGGCTTGTTCAAGGTTTGTCGGAGGGGATGAATTTCGCTATTCGAGCAGGGATTGACCCTAAGAAAGCAGCGGAAGTTATGTCGGGTGGGGCGGCTCAATCCTGGCAGATGGATAACCGGGCTAATACCATGGTTGATGGCCAGTTTGAATTCGGCTTCGCTGTAGATTGGATGCGAAAAGATTTAGGCATTTGCCTTGATGAAGCGTCCCGAAATGGGGCAGGATTACCTATAACAAAGATCGTGGATGAGTTTTATGGTGATGTTCAAGCTAAGGGCGGGAAAAGGTATGATACCTCTAGTCTTATCATCAACCTTCAGAACGATTAACGTAGGATAGAAAGAGGCGGCAAAAATGTTTGAACTTTATACGTGGATGACAGACAACGGTTATAAAGCGCGGCAGATGGCTGAAGAAAGTGGGTTGGAGTATCAATTAAAGCCTGTCAACATTCGAGAAAAGGAACAATTTAAACCGGAGTTTTTAAAAATTAGCCCTGGCCACAAAATCCCGGCGATGATTGATCGTGATGGGCCCGCGGGGGCTACGGTTACACTCTGTGAGTCGGGAGCCATATTGCGTTATTTAGGTGAGAAAGCTGGTAACGGTCTTTATCCAGTTGATCCTATAAAGCGCGTAAATGTTGATCAATGGTTATTTTATGGTTCGGCAACGTTTACGACGCTTGCTCAGCAATATGGCCTATTTTTTATTCGGCTAGGTGAAGACGTGCCGCGCGCTAAAGAACATTATGAAAGCGTTTTACGCGACATGTTGGATATGTATGATAAACATCTAGAAGACAATGAATATGTTGCTGGTGAATACTCTATTGCGGATATCGCCTGTTACCCGGACATTCATCTTCATGGAGTTAATGATATTGGGTTAGAGGAATTTCCCAACATAAAACGGTGGCATGACATGATAGAAAAACGTCCAGCGGTGCAAAAGGCTTGGACACCCTTCGGTTAAATATTATTTTTCAGATTGTTTAACAGCGTTCCAATAATTTTCCAATTCTTTCAGCTTTGCACCGCGGAGGGATTTTCCGTCCTTAACAAGATTGGTTTCTACGGCCCGAAAACGCCTTTCAAATTTTTTGTTGGCTTCTTGAGCTGCTACCTCAGCATCAATTCCAAGATGACGGGCTAAATTAACACAGGCGAAAATTAGGTCGCCGATTTCTTCCCGAATTTGAGCCTCTGGACTACCAGAGGTTATTTCTTCGTGTACTTCGTTTAATTCTTCCTTCACTTTCGCAATGACGGGTTCAAGGTTTGGCCAATCAAAACCTTCCCCTGCCACACGTTTCTGAAGTTTCTGAGCACGCATTAAAGCGGGGAGGGCAGTCGCAACACCGTCTATGATGCTAGGTTGGACCCCTAATTTTTGTGCCCTAGCTTTACGTTCTTTACTTTTCTCACTTTCCCAAGAACTAAACTTCTCATGTTTTTGAGTCTTAAATACGTGGGGATGACGCTGACGCATTTTTTTAGATACTCGGTTTGCAATATCATCAAAGTCGAAGCCACCATCTTCGCGCGAAATCTGTGCGTAAAATACGACTTGAAACAGAAGGTCCCCTAATTCGTCTTCGAGCTGCTCCATGTCTCCATTAGAAATTGCATCTGCGACTTCGTAGGCTTCCTCTATTGTATACGGGGATATAGTCGAAAATGTTTGCTCTTTGTCCCAGGGGCAGCCCGTATTAGGGTCCCGTAGTTGTGTCATAATTTCCAAAAGCTCGCTAATGGCGGATTGGGAAGTATTCATTTACTTGCTCATTTTTATATTCTGTTTGTAAAAAATTATGGGTTTGGAGGTCCAAACCCAGGGTGATCGGGAACCTTCTCATTGACAAGAATTGCTCTTTGCCCTTCAAATCGCCCTCGCCACTGTTCGATAACCTCTGGATTGAAGACATTATTAGGTACTTCGCCATTTAAGGCCTTTAGAATGGCGTCAGTTGCCCAAATGTATCCTGGCCCAAGTCCACTCTCTTTGTTTGAGGAAACCATGTGTGCTGACAATGAGATTTTATGTTTTAGATGGCGCAGAGGAGAAGTGGAAGGAAGAGGTTCATCCGCGAAGGCGTCTATTGCCGCACCTGCAATTAAATCATTTTCGAGCGCTTTCGCTAAATCTTCCTCGTTTACATTGCCCCCACGAGAGGTGTTAATAAAAATTGCAGAACGTTTCATTTTTTGGAACAAATTCATGTTCATCATTTGATCTGTTTCACTATTGTGTGTGCAATGAAGTGATACAACATCCGAGTGCTCAAGTAGGTAATCTAGGTCCACCTTTTCCGCCCCCTTTGCTGTAAATCTTTCGTTTTCGATGTATGGGTCGAAGGCAATAATTCGAAAATCCCAGGGTTGGAATAGTTGTGCAACGCGAGCACCAATCCTGCCGAGGCCAATTATTCCGAGTGTGATTCCGGGATACCCATCAGTTGTTCTTTTTCCGAGATATGTCCCCATAAGACCGAGATCGCGCCACTTTCCGGCCTTTACGGCTTGATCTCTCTCAGCAACCCTTTTTAGTCTATTAAGGATCATGGCGACAGTTCCTTCCGCTACACCGTAGCAATTAGATTCGGTGGGTCCATGTGTGACCAATATTCCTAGGTCCGTTGCAGCCTCAACATCGATGTCATCTGTTCCGACTGTGCATTTCGCAACGATTCTAAGGTTGGGACTGGCTTCCAAAATCTCTCGGGTGATTGGGCTGGACCGGATTGAGGTGCCTAAAAGGGCATCAGCTCCTTTGGCTAACAAAACCATTTCGGCTGTATTATTACCTTGCGGGTCATGCCAATCAGCACTCCCAAGGACTAATTCACATCCGAATTTTTCCAATTTTTTATGATTTTTACCTTCTTCATCGGCTGGTGCAAATATAAATATCTTTGGTGCTTCCATCAGTTAACTATCTCCACTATGTGACTTTGCTTATGCTTAGCTCGATATTTTGACACTTGAATGTTATCGACGTCAGAATAATAGAGTATTTCATTTTATTTGTATGGCCCCGGTGTGGTATGAATCTGCCTTTTAAGTGTTATTTGTCTTTCCGCCCTTTATAGAAAACTGAATCCATGGCAATTGAATTAACCTCCATTAATGAAAACTTTGGCGCCTTTGCCTCAGGCATAGACATTTCAAAGAATATTGGGGAAAAAGCCAAAATTGAGATTGAAGAGGCGATCGACGAATACGCCGTATTGATATGGCGCAATTCGCCTCTTAATGACGACCAACAGCTCAAATTAGCAGAAAATTTTGGTAAGGTAGAAATTTCACATCTATCTAAAGTCAGGGGCAAAGGTGGTCCCGCAAATAAATCAATTGTGCCTATTAGTAACGTTGGTGATGATGATGGTTTTCTTGACCGGGACGGAAGGCGCCTAGGTTCGCAGATGGCAAACCAACTTTGGCATTCTGACAGTTCTTTTATGCATACTGTTGCCAAATATTCTTTGTTGTCGGCGCGCGAAGTGCCTGAAGAGGGAGGTGATACCCAATTCGCGGACCTTAGAGCTGCATATGATGACCTTTCGGAGGGATTAAAGGGGATTACTAAAGGACTTGTGGGCCAGCATCATGCGTTACATTCTCGAATGTTGCTTGGTTTAGAGTACACACCTTCCGAAATAGCGGCGTCGCCCCCATCAAATTGGCCGTTAGTAAGAATTCATCCGACCTCCCAACGACAAATTTTGTTTGTCCCCATTCACATTAGAGGAATAACGGGGATGAGTTCCCCTGAAGCCCGATTATTAGTCGCGGAACTCATTGAACATTCTACTCAAGGGCAGTTTTGTTTTTCTCACTCATGGCGAAAAGATGATTTAGTAATGTGGGATAATCGCTGCACGCTCCATCGTGGCATGCGCTATAGCCTGGATAAAAGGCGAATATTAAGACGCATTACGACCATGCAAAATTAACGAGGGCAGGGTAAAAGTAAAATAGGGCGCCTGTCACTGGTATTGCCCTAATTTTTTCATGCTAGTCGGACCGTTGGTAAAGCTTAATTAGAAAAACCATAATCACAATTGCTTCAGAACTTAGGGTGACTGAGTGGTTTTTATCAAAACTAATGTCCGAGTGTTAGATTGGAAGATTAAGTATATTCATGCGGGCGGGGGACTTCCGTTTCTGGGGTTTGTTTAATAAAAGTCGCATAATATATATTATGGATAATTTTTCCTGTTTTAAAGCCGATAATGAATTTCGTTACCTTAATCCTGATTTTTGTGGGTATATAGTATAAAATTAAGGCCTCAAATAAGGTTTAAAATCATACCATCATACCCAGGTTCGACACCTTTCGGACATTTTGACCGGATAGTTTCATAATCGCTTTCGAAGTTCATATGCGTTAGGATCGCATGGTCTGGTTTTATATATTCAATCCATTTAATCGTGCGGTCAAAATGAGCGTGTGTTGGATGAGGTTCGTTGCGTAGACAATCGACTATCCAGACTTTAACACCTGCTAAAATTGACAGAGATTCGTCACTGAGGTGAACAACATCGGTAGAATAAGCAAAATCACCAATCCGAAAGCCCGTGGTTTCGCATATACCGTGGTCTTGGGAGAATGGTATGACATTTAGATCACCAACCGTGAAACTTGCGCCGTGCGTGAATTCATGTGGTTCGGCCGCAGGTTTGTATAGCCCATACTCGTCCGTGCTAGTTGCATTGAAAAGATAACCCCAATTTTTCCGGAGTATATCTAAAACTGGTCGCGTTCCATACAAGTCGATCCGTCTATTCTGCAGAAAACTTAGAGTTCGTAGTTCCCCGATTCCGCCTATATGGTCGTAATGTTGGTGTGTAAATAAGACCTTATCAATCGAGTCGATGTTGTTATCCAAGAGTTGGGTTCTAACATCTGGGGACATGTCTATCAGAATGTTTATTGTTGTGTCTTGGATCAGGATTGATGGCCGACTACGGCGATTTTTTATGTTGTTTGGGTCACAAGTACCCCAGCGGTTACCAATTACCGGTACACCCTGCGATGAACCGCACCCAAGAAGCGTAATTTTCATTCCGATTTCGGGTGTTTAGCTTTATTAAAGAGTCGAAAGAAGTTATTGGTCGAACTTATTGATATTTCATCAAAAGTTAGATCTTTAAGTTCTGCAATCTTCGCCGCCGTATGGGTTATAAAGGAGGGTTCATTTCTTTTCCCGCGATTGGGGATTGGGGCAAGAAACGGTGCGTCTGTTTCAACAAGTATACGATCTATTGGAACATTACGTACAATATCACGCAGTGAATTTGCGTTTTTAAATGTAACAATACCGGACAGAGATATATAAAAACCAATGTTGAGAGCACGTTGTGCAAGGCCGGCTCCGGAAGAAAAGCAGTGTAAAACGCCAGGAAATGTGCCTTTCTGCATCTCCTCTTCGAGGATATTAGCCATATCCTCATCCGCGTCCCGAGCGTGGACTATTAGTGGTAACTGTGTCTCTCGAGATGCAGCTATATGTTTGCGAAAACTGCTGTGTTGAGATTCACGGGAGCTGTTTTGGTAATAGAAATCGAGACCCGTTTCACCAATTCCTATCACTTTTGGGTCTGTTGAGCGGTTAATGAGATCTTCAACTGTTATCTGCGGTTCTTCCTCTACTTGGTGAGGGTGAATTCCGACAGAACACCATATTTTTTCGTCGGTGTAGGCTAAATCCAAAATGTCTTGAAATCGGGAGACGCGGGTGCAGATAGTGACAATTGTTTCAATTCCAGCTTTTTTAGCACGTTGAATTGTTTCAGTTCGGTCAATGTCAAAAGTGTCAAAATCGAGGTGGCAATGGCTATCAACAAGCACAATCAATTACTTTCCGCTGTTGGTCAGTGTTTAGCACACTGCGTCGTCGAGTTCACGTGTTGACTATAATTTTAAATTTCCAACGAAAGTTTTTCTAAACCACTTAAACCAGGAAAGCGCTGAAGTCGGTTATGGACAGGATAATAATAGCTGCAAGCGAGTAAAAACACCCCTGCCCTAATCGATTAATTACTTTAATATAGAATATATAGCGGTTGCCAACCAAAAAGCATTAAATAGAGATCGGTACAGTGAAATTTGGCTACTCGGAGCTTTGTTCGGCCACGATTGTAACACACAGATTGCTGATTACTAATATGGCAAGACAAGGCCTGCTAATCCGCTGGATATTCATCTGTAGAAAAACGTGGAAAAATTGGAACCGGTTTTGGAAATTCATTTCCCGATGTTAGTGCGTGTTTGTTTCCTATTTGGGTAAAATCACGCGATTCCTGTGGTATTGACAAGAGGTCAAGTAACTTCGATCCAGAATCTGGCATAAAAGGCTGTATATAAAGGCCGAGGTGTCGGATCGTTTCCGCAAGGACGTATAATGCGGTATCGCGCCTCGCCGGATCTTCCTTATGAAGTTTCCAAGGTGCTTGCTGATCCACATAGACATTTGCGCTACGTACTAGTGTCCAGATAGATTCTAATGCCTCATTAAATGCCTGATTATCTATATGTGTTCTGAGTACCTCCATGGTGTTCGACGCCTTTGACAATATTTCCGTATCCTGTTCAGTAAAATTATCGGGTGCCGGTAAGCAGCTATTGCAATAGCGTCCCACCATGGATAATACACGCTGTGCCAAATTGCCAAGGTCGTTGGATAATTCACTATTAATGCGATTGACCATAGAGCGGTGCGAAAAATCGCCATCATTGCCGAAAGGCACCTCTCTTAGCAAAAAGTATCTGACTTGGTCGAGCCCGTAAGTGTCGACGATTTCACGTGGGTCAATAATATTCCCAAGGGATTTTGAGATCTTTTGCCCTTCGTTTGTCCACCACCCGTGAGCAAATATTCGCTTTGGCGGTTGTAGTCCTGCGCCCATAAGGAAGGCGGGCCAGTACACTGCGTGAAATCTCAGAATATCTTTTCCGACCATATGCAAATCAGCCGGCCAATATTTAGTATACATTTCCGCAGATGGATCCGGATAATTAACTGCGGTAATGTAGTTGGTGAGCGCGTCAAGCCATACATACATGATGTGATCTTTATCACCGGGGACATCCACGCCCCACTTGAAGCTAGTCCTTGATATTGAAAGGTCGTGCATCCCGCCTTCGACGAAACTGATAACTTCATTACGCCGAGATACAGGTGCGATAAATTCGGGATTATCCTCGTAAAATTTTAGTAGTGGTTTCTGCCACTTAGAAAGATCAAAAAAATAACTTGGCTCCTCCACCCATTCGCATTCCGCGCCGGATGGAGCTATTTTCTTATCACCCGGTCCGTCAGAAAGTTCGTCGTTGGAATAAAAAGCCTCATCTCGCACAGCATACCATCCGTTGTATGTGCCCAAGTAAATATGTCCGTTTTTTTTCAACGCTGACCATATTTCCTGACTCGCAACTGAATGCCGTTTTTCGGTTGTTCTAATAAATGAATCGTTACTGAAGTTCATGAATTCGGATAACTCGCGAAAGTTTTCAGACACTTGGTCAGTAAAACTTTGGGGGTCTAGGCCTGCCGCTTCTGCAGATTTTTCTACTTTTTGTCCATGTTCATCAGTGCCAGTGAGAAAAAATACCTGGTACCCATCTAAACGCTTAAATCGCGCCAAAACATCACAAGCAAGAGTTGTGTATGCGTGCCCTATATGTGGAAGGTCATTTACATAATATATTGGTGTTGTGAGGTAATAGGTCTTTGGACCAGTCATTGCGGCTCTCTGAAAACCTTTGGTCTAAGTTGAAAAAATACAGTCTTATACACGGGTTTCGGCTATATTTGCCATGGCTCCAAATATACTTAGTACTACCTCTTTCCGATCTAAATTAAGGTTATCAGCAATGCTAAAGAGTTCAAATGAGTCTTCCCAAACTTTCGTCCATTGCTTGGGGCTCCCGAGTTTTTGTAGGCGTGTAAGAGATGCTAGTTCTACTTCTCCATAGCGAAGACTAAGCAGGGCAGATTTACTGAAGGTCGACTTAATTAAGTCGGCAATGTTACGTGTTATCAGTTCCTTTGTTGTTTGCCAGTGTTTTTCATTTTCTCGGCGTGCGATAAGGTCCGCAAATTTATGTGTGGCTTCTATGTCAATTTCTGGGAAGCTATCGAAGATAGTAATTAGCTCACTTTGAATCGACAATCCTTCATTTTTGGATAATTCGAGTGCGCGTCCAATACTTCCATCAGAAAGTCTAATTAGCATCTTTCGATCGTCATTATTGAGTTCGGGGACATATGATTGAAGCAAAATGTCTATAATTTCAGCTGGAAGAGGCAGTAATTTTATATGACTGCAACGAGATCTTATTGTGGGAATTAATCGACTCGGGATGTGACAGACAAGCAGGAATATAACCTTCTGAGGAGGTTCTTCTAGAATTTTTAACAACGCATTTGCAGCATTTGTATTAAGGTTTTCAGCTCCATCTATGATGACAACGCGCCAACCTCCTTCGGCAGGAGTAAGTGATAAAGAACCGCCAATTTCTCTAATTTGATCTACGCTAATCACAGTTGGCATTCTTTTTTCATCATCCGAAAGCCTCAGATTAACTATTGAAAGATCGAGATGCCCATTTACTGCTACACGATGGAAGATGGGATGCTCACTGCTCATGCTAAGAGTGGGCTGATTAATTTTTTCCGGTGCTTCCAAATCAAATAATGCAGGAGGTTCCTCCTCTAATGGTGCTACATCATCAGCGAGGAGAAAACGAGCAATTCGGTATGCGAGGGTGGCCTTTCCAATGCCTTTCGGACCACTAATTAACCACGCATGATGGACACGGGTAGCATTATACGCATTCAGAAAATTTTGTTCGGCCGTTGTATGTCCATAAAATTTATCGTTCTCTTGTGGAGAGGGTATTTGGGTCATCAGGTAATTTTAATCTTAAGACGTTCTGATATACAGCGGCATATCTGTAAGTTGACTGTGGGTATATCGCTAGCTGCGTCAATCACAACGCAACGTTCCGGATTGTTTTCTGCGATTTTAAGGAAGCCAAGCCGCAACTTTTGATGAAATTCTGTGTCCATCTGCTCGTAACGGTCAGGACTATCCGTAGCAGCATTTACCCTCGCCATACCGGTTTCTACAGGAAGGTCGAGGATGATAGTAAGATCCGGCTCAACTTCCCCTAGCGAAATTTGGTAGAGAATTTCAATAGCTTCTAGCGCTAGGCCTAACCCGTATCCTTGATATGCCCTCGTCGAGTCTGCGAACCTGTCAGATATTACCCATTCACCGCGTTTTAGGGCCGGTCTAATTAAGGTAGTGTAATGATCAGCACGCGCTGCAAAATGCAGAAGAGCTTCCGTAGGTGCATCCCAGTTGGATTTAGGATCAAGTAATAAATTACGGATTATTTCGGCGCCGTCTGATCCACCGGGTTCACGGGTGGTGGTCACTGGCATATTCAACGTTTTCAATGTTTTGGCTAGCAGAGAAATTTGGGTTGATTTTCCAGCGCCCTCACCTCCCTCAAATGTAATAAATTTTCCCATATCTAATTTATTAGGAGGGTCCCCAAAGAACATGCTTTATTGCGGCTCCAAGGCGGCCGATAAATCCAAGCTGGCGCACCTCCCTACCAGCGACAAGTTCGACTTCTTTAGTTTGTATTCCTGGGGCAGTAATTTTTAATGTTGCTAACTTTTCCCCTTTTTTGATTGGTGCGGCGACTGGGTTCTCCATTATGACCGTTGCTTTAAGCTTGTTTGCCGTTGCGACAGGAAGCGTAATCTTGATGTCGTCTGACACCATGAGAGGTACCTTTGCAGTGTTCCCCAACCATACGTCAGCCTGGGTTACTTCTTCACTCTTTTTAAAGAGAGTAATTGGCATGAATGCGCGGAAGGCCCATTCCATAAGTCGAAGAGATTCGACTGACCGTTGGCGAACGCTTTTCATGCCATTCAGAACTAAAATGATACGTCTCCCATTTCTGATTGCTGAGGCTGTCAGACCATAGCCTGCAGCTTTTGTGTGACCGGTCTTAAGGCCATCCGCACCAATGTTTCGGTAAAGTAGTGGATTTCGGTTTCCTTGCTTAATTTGATTATACCTAAAGGTTTTTTCAGCAAAAATTTTATAAAGCTGCGGGAATTTTTTTATCATGAGGGTTGATAGAGTTCCGAGGTCTCTGGCGGACATTAGTTGTTTTGGATGTGGCCAACCCGTCGCGTTACTAAACGTACTATTCACGAGGCCAAGCTCTTGCGCTTTCTGGGTCATTAATATGGCGAAGGCTTTTTCACTCCCAGATATCCCCTCCGCAATAACAATACATGCGTCATTACCTGACTGAATGATGATACCTCGCAATAAATCCGATATTGTTACCTGGTCCCCTATCTTAACAAACATTTTTGAACCGCCTTTTCGCCAGGCTTTTTTACTAACAATGAATTTATCTTTAAGGGAGAGAGACCTGTTTTTAATAAGCTCGAAAACGATATAAATCGTCATAAGCTTACTCATTGATGCCGGAGGAAGAGCTAAATCAGCATTTTTGCTCAATAAGACTGAACCTGTAGACAGGTCCATAATGTATGCGCTACGAGCAGTGGTTTTAATTGTTTGAGCGGTTGCTGAAAATCCCACCGTGATGGTTGAAACGAAGACCGACAAAAGCACGCTGATGATTATTCTATACATTTATATTTTTCGTTTCTCCATCATCTATTTTTTCCAGAAATGTGGCAGAGAGAAGGCATATTTTCCTAATCTACAATTATACGGGCTTTTGGGAACCCGGCAGAAATAATTTTTGAAAGAATAGCGTCAGCCCTATTTGTTTGCTGTATCGGCCCTATTCTTACTCTATAAAACGTCTGTCTACCTATTTTTACTTCATTTAACCAGGCAGCTCCAAATTGGGACAGTTCTGTGCGAACTTTAGACGCATTTGCAAAGCCTATAAATGCTCCCGCTTGTATATATAGATGTGAGGTCTTTGAAACTTGAACGTGATTAACTAATGTTTGAGAATTTGATTTTTGACCTGCGCTTGTTGAACGACTATTTGCAGGGGCAGTTTTAATTTTAGTCGTTATATTTTGCGAATTTAGTGAATGCCTCTCGACGGGTTGATTGCCTACACCGGTGGCTTTTATTTTATCATTAACGGGTATCACACCACGTAGCGCTGCGAGTTTTAAGCGTTGACTTTGATCCGCAATAATTTCGACCCTGACCCTTGCGGTTCCTGCACGATGAAATCCAAGTAATTGAGCGGCCCGGCGCGATACGTCAATGATGCGACCGCGGGCAAATGGGCCGCGATCATTCACCCGAAGCATTAAAGATCGTCCATTTTGGAGATTTAAAACACGAACTAAACACGGCATCGGTAGCGTCCTATGCGCCGCTGTTAGCATATTCATGTCGTAAATTTCACCGTTTGCTGTTTTTTTTCCGTGAAATTTCGGGCCATACCAGGAGGCTATGCCGGTTTCAACGTAGTTAAAGTTCTCTGCTGGGTAATACCAGGTGTTTTCAATCCGATAAGGTTGCCCAATTTTATAAATTCCTCGCGTTTTTGGCAGGGTTTCAGTCTTTTTTTGCGTGTGAATAAGTTTTTTAGCTCCATGAACAACAAATTGGGTTTCTGCACATCCGTTTATGAATAAAGCCACCGAAACCAAGATAATAGCTTTTATAGAACTCCGTCTCACTTCGAATTCCTAATTTTGTCGGCGAGTAAACCTACTGTAATCGCGTAATGATGAGCACAATTATATGACATAATGGCACTGTAGTTGCCGTAAACGAGAAAAGAGTCACCTTTCATACCATCCGGGAGAACCAGCGCCGCTTTTAACTCGGGTTTTCCTGTAAAAGAACTATCGGGGGGACGAACACCCAGTTTGTACCATTCATGCAATGGTTTAAGCTCAGATGTCTTTGCCCGACATCCGGGTGCCGCGCGACGCTTAAATGTGCCAAGGGCCGTAATTAACGCCTTTGGGACATCCACTTGTAGACCCCATGTTTGGTCTGCGGACCAACGGTGTTTAGCAAGGTAGTTTGCTATCGAGGCAAATATGTCACCCCTGCTGCTCCAGATGTCTCGCCGCCCATCCCCATCGAAATCCTGAGCGAATGCGAGATAACTGGAAGGCATGAATTGGGGTTCTCCCATCGCCCCGGCCCACGATCCTAATAGACTTTCCGGGCCGATGTAGCCTCGACTGACCATTTCAAGGACAGAAAATAGCTGTTTTTTGAAAAATCTCTCTCGGCGGGCGTCGTAGGCCAGTGTTGCGACTGCAGGGATAACCGGAATGTTTGCCTTCACGGAACCATAACGTGTCTCAATTCCCCATATTGCTACTATAAAACGCCGTTGTACGCCGTATTTAGAGGAAACCTTATTGAGAAGATCGTTATATTTTTGCACTTTTGTGCGACCCGCCGTTACATTCTTTGTTGTGATGACCCTGTTGCGGTATTTTTGAAGTGTTAGCTTGAACTCGGACTGGTTTCGATCACGTTTAATTACGCGCCGGTTCGGTTGCACATCTGTGAGAAGTGTTTGTATGATTTTTTCCGGTATTCCGCGCTCCAAAGCCTCACTTCTAATTCCCTTCAACCAATCTTGGAAGGTTCCTTTAGGAGAAGCCATGCTGTTTTCCGGCAATACAGCAATACAGATATAGAGTATAAATATCGCAGACCTTATATACATTATCCCTCATAACCAGGCTTACATGTTGTCATGATGTAGTGCCACATGCTTGACCGACTCGCGACTAAATCTTACCGGTATACAGCGTAAAACACGAAATACTTGAGAATTGGAAACAAATGATAAACGTTTTTTTCTGGCAAACAATTTTTGTGTTATTACAGCGCTCATCATGGGTTCCACTTAAAAAATAAGTTAGAAATCCAAACATTAATTTCAGGTATAAAAAAATACAACAAAATGTCGGACGAAACGCGAGCATTATCAGGCCGTAAATTAGATGCCGGTTTTGAATGGGGCGCATTGCGCTCATTGGCACCTTATCTTTGGTCGCGGGGTGGTTCCGAAGCGAAGACCAGAGTACTCGTCGCACTGTTTTTTTTAGCGGGAGCTAAGATAGCAACGGTATACATCCCGATCGTATACGGGGCGATTGTGGACAGCCTGGCTACGCGGAATAACGATGTAATTTTGGTGCCAGTTGCTATGATTATTGCCTTTGGTGCCTTACGTGTTCTATCCATCGCTTTTGCAGAGCTAAGGGATGCAATTTTTACCAAAGTTGCACAACGAGCAATACGGGATGTGGCGCTTCAAACATTTCGACACCTTCATACACTGTCGCTTAGATACCATTTAGAACGCCAGACTGGTGGATTGTCGCATGCTATAGAACGGGGTACCAAGGCAATCGACTTTTTGCTTCGTTTTATGCTTTTTAATATCCTTCCTACGCTACTAGAAATAGCTTTCGTTTGTGCAATTTTGTGGAGCTTCTTTAGTTTTTGGTATGCGTTTATTACTTTTATATCGATCGTAGTTTACATCGCCTACACGATGATTGTCACCGAGTGGCGTTTAAAGTGGCGGCGCGAGATGAACGAAACGGATCAACGTGCAAATTCTCGTGCAATTGACAGCCTCCTAAATTATGAGACGGTTAAATACTTTGGGAACGAAGACTTTGAAGCCTCCCGGTATGATTTCGCGCTTCAAAAATATGAAAGCGCGTCTGTTATCAGCAAAACCAGTTTATCGTTCCTGAATATAGGACAGGCTTTTATAATCGGCGTCGGTCTCACCCTTATGGTTCTCATGGCCGGAGATGACGTCGCAAATGGAAAAATGAGTGTTGGCGATTTTGTGATGGTTAACACGTTTCTTATGCAGCTTTACATCCCCCTTAATTTTCTGGGGTTTGTCTATCGAGAAATAAAACAGTCGCTTACTGATATGGAGGCGATATTTTTTCTACTCACAACTAAACCAGAAGTTAACGATGCTTTTTCACCGCAAACCTTAAGGCCGGGGCCGGGTTTAATCGAGTTTCTAAATGTTTCGTTTGCCTATGATCCTAGAAGGGCGGTTCTGTCCGATGTCACCTTTAAAGTAGAACCTGGTCAAAAATTTGCCATTGTTGGACCCAGTGGGTCTGGAAAATCAACGGTAGGACGGCTTCTCTTCCGATTTTATGACACCGATAAGGGTGTAATTAGTATTGATGGTGTGGATATTCGTGAAGCTACCCAAGAGAGTTTAAGAGCAACTATCGGCATCGTTCCCCAGGATTGTGTTTTGTTTAACGACACTATTTTGTACAACATAGCGTATGGACGACCCAAAGCGACGCGAAGCGAAATTGAAGAGGCAGCTCGGCAGGCTGCAATCCATGAATTTATCATGTCAACGCCGGATAAGTATGAAACCCTTGTCGGGGAACGCGGATTAAAAATTTCCGGTGGTGAAAAACAGAGAGTGGCTATAGCACGTACTATTCTGAAACGGCCACAAATTTTAGTTTTTGATGAGGCAACGTCCGCACTTGACACAAATACAGAGCGGGAAATACAAAACGCACTGAACCAGATTTCCCAAAACACTACTACCTTAATTATAGCACACCGGCTTTCAACTGTGATCGACGCAGATAAAATTCTCGTTCTTAACAAGGGCTGCATCGAGGAAGAGGGTACTCACGTAGAGCTTTTAGCGAAAAACGGTCTGTATGCCGAGATGTGGAATGAACAGCAAAGGGAAAAAAACGCTGTGACTGAATAAACTTGCCGTGGTTAGCTAATCAATCGTTTTAAAAAACCGATCTATTATTAGTTTTTTCTGCTTTTTAGCCTCTAATTTTCCGATGTGTTTGAGTTTTAGCAAATAATCGATCCTGCGTAGCTTCACCACCAACTCGTCAAACTTTTTTTTCCTTTAACATCCGTTCTTTGATTGAAGCAATCTGGAAGCCATATAAAAAATACAAATTGTACAGCGCATCAGTAGCGATCCCTCAACTTTGGATTTCTGAAGTTTGATCCAGCGTTCAGGGAAGATTTCGTTTCAGTGTATGTCGAACTATCGAAGCCGTTTTGTTGGAAACCCTTTGAAAAGCAACCAACTGACTTATCACGTTTTTAGTATGTATTATCTTGACTAGGCGATGGACTAATTAAATTCTAGGACAGCGTCCATCCCCTCTTTAATGGCACGCAAGGCGTCTAGCCCATTCGATCCTTTAGCGCCACCTATCACGGACACCCTTGTCGCTTTCTCCCTAACTAGCTCATTATAGAGAATGTTTTCCGGTTCTTGTCCGGCGCAAACTATCACCGTATCCACTTCAATTAGCTGCTCGTCGTCGCCTACAGTAATTGAGACCCCTTGCGTGGTTATTTTGTTATAGCTTGCCCCCGTTATGTTCTTTACTCCCCTTGCCGTCAATTCTCCGCGAACCACCCAACCCGTGGTCAAACCGAGCTTCTTGCCTGGTCGGCTATCAGATCTTTGAAGCATCACGACAGACCTACCGGTGGCTTGACGGTCACGTTTTATAAGACCGCCAGGGCTTGTGTGAACCATGTCAACACCCCAATGTTGCATAAACGCGTTTATCGAATCGGAAAGTTTGCTGTCTATTGCCGTTATATATTCAGCAACATCAAAGCCTATGCCGCCGGACCCTACAATGGCGACCCGGTCTCCGATTGGCTTTGCGTCCGTCAGCGCTTCTATATAGTTAATGACGTTACTCCGACCGGCGCCCTCTATTTTCAGTAAGCGTGGTTTTACGCCGGTAGCAACGATTATGTGATCAAAGCCTTCTTCTAATAGTTGGTTTCCCGTCGGACTATTTTCCAGCTTAATGATAGCTCCCCCGGTGTTCAGTCGTGTACTGAAATAACGTATCGTTTCCTGAAAATCCTCTTTACCGGGGATGCGTTTTGCAAGATTAAACTGGCCTCCCAACTCATTGGCACTCTCATAAAGTGTGACGCCATGTCCACAGTCTAACGCAGTTAAAGCAGCGGACATTCCGGCTGGTCCGCCGCCAACCACGGCGACTTTCAGGGGCCTCGTTGTTTTTGTAATTTTGATATCCAGTTCATTGCCGGCGATCGGGTTGACGAGGCAAGAAGAGGGCTTGTCCGCGAATATATAATCAAGGCATGCCTGATTGCATCCGATACAGGTGTTTATTGTTGCCCCCTGCCCTTTCTCTGCCTTAATGGCAAAATCGGGATCCGCAAGCATTTGCCGTCCGAGCGCCACAATATCAGCATCCCCGTCGCGTAATAATTCTTCTCCGGTTTCCGGAGTGTTAATTCTATTGGTAGCGGCAACAGGAATGTTAACGGCTTCTTTGATTTTTTTTGCCGTATGCCGCCAACCACCGCGCGGTACCATGTGGGCTATTGTTGGAACGCGAGATTCGTGCCAGCCAATTCCGGTCGTAAGTATGTTTGCGCCCGCTGTTTCTATTTGCCGAGCGAGCATTTGTGTTTCTTCGCCGGTTAATCCTCCTTCGACTAAATCCAAAGCCGATATTCGGTACAGTATTATAAAATTTGTTCCTACCTCTGCTCGGGTTCTCCGCACTATTTCTATGGGAAACTGAATGCGATTTTTAAAAGAGCCGCCCCATTTATCATTCCGATTGTTTGTTACGGCCGCACAAAAAGTGGGGATGAGATAACCCTCCGAACCCATGATTTCCACGCCGTCGAAACCAGCCATCTTGGCAAGCCCGGCACAGGTTACGTAGTCATTGATGGTTCTTTCAACCTCCTCCGAAGAAAGAGCATGGACCTTACGTGGATTAATGGGCGAGGAAATGTCGGAAGGCCCCACTAAGTCGTCTGTTTTCGCATAGCGGCCCGCATGTAATATTTGGAGGGCTATTTTCCCACCGGCAGCGTGGACGGCGTCAGTAATTATCTGCTGTCTCGGGACTTGGTCCAAAGAATTAAGACAGTGAGAACCTTCGTCGATTACGCCCTGAGGATTTGGTGAATAACCGCCGGTAATAATCAGAGCCGTCCCCCCTTTAGCACGTCTTTCATAAAATGCTGCGGCCCGTTCCTCGGCCTGACCCAACAACTCAAATCGTGCGTGCATTGACGCCATAAAAATCCGGTTGCGCAAGGTCGTAAATCCAAGGTCTAGTGGTTTAAAAAGGTTCGGGTAATGAGTGTTCAGCATTTTAATTCCAGGAGGTTTCTGGGAGGCCTGATTAGTTTAGTTTGCTACGGGGAAATAATTTTCCAGCCAGTCGGCGAGAATTGAAATAACACGCGGATTTGCCTCTCCAAACATAAAGTGGTCCACGTGGGCAATTAGATGCAGGTCCGTCGGTTGGCCGGCACGTTTAAACAGTTCCACAGACTGTTCGGTCGGCGTTACTGAATCTTCTGAACTGTGTAGAAGCAGGAGTGGTCGCGGAGAAATGGCGCTGACAACGTCGTTTGCTTTGAACTCATACATACTAATGGCGGTGTCAGCGGGAAACATCATCACTGAGCCCGGCGCTAAGTTTTTTCGCAGGTGTTCCGGTATTGGCACTATGTCATAACGAGAGACCATTAGCGGTTTGCCGGTCTCTTCTCTATGGGCCCTGCCGCGTTCCATCATATTGGTGAACTTTGTCCACGCTTCGTCTCCAACGTGTTGGCCTCTAAATTTGCGTTCTCCGTCACCCCATCCGCCGGACGAGACGGCGGCGGCAACTCTATCGTCCACGCCTGCAGTGTATACTGTTACTGCGGCCCCAAAACTCGTGCCGATCAAGCCGATCCGTTTCGGATCAACCTCGGGTCGGGTCTGTAGATACGTTATTGCGTTTTTCGTGTCCTCAACTTGGTCGAGGCATATTATATGATTTTTTTCGCCCTCGCTCTCGCCACAACTTCTCATGTCGAACCGAAGCGTCACATATCCCCAATCCGTTAATTGTTTCGCGGGCCAAATGCAATTTTGGCTTTCTTTATTACTGCCAAAGCCATGCAGTATCAGCATGGCGGGACGATTTTCTTCAGGTGACAAGTTGTCGGGTATGTGTATCACCCCAGATAGTATTAGTCCGTCTGATTCAAAATTAACCTGTTCTTCCATCTGGTTATCGCTTTCCCTATATTTATAAGTTCTTTTTGCCGTTTTCTTTCTCATCCGCCGGCGTGTAAAGGTAACAGATTAAATAGCGTCGGTGAGAGTGAGTAAAGCATGGGTTGCGGGTCTTTCGGCTCAATAGTTGAACGAACAAAAGGGATACTTCTGTACAAATTTCTCAAATTAAATTGCAGGGAAGTATGATAATTTGGAGACTTTAATATTTTCCATTGTCGTAGGTGCGGGAATTTGGATGTTGATCCGTCACCCCATATTGTCGCTCTCGATCATTTCACAAATAGCCTTTTTCGGGTTAATAGCGGGCGCCGTGTTAATTTATATTGTCTGGTCCCTGATCCAGACTTGATAACTCGGCTGCTTGCGGGCCGTCATTTCTTCTGTCTGAGTTCGTTTAACGCACTCTGATTAGGTGTCGACGTCTCTTACCTCGGGTCCCTGATGATCCGGGCGCGGCTCACAACGGGTTTGCGTTTTAAAACTTATTCCCGGGAGGGGTATCGACAGTTCAAAGGTTTTGGCGGACTTTTTACATTCATTGTAGCTTGCTTGTGGAATGCGCATTTCAAAAGATTTTAACGTTTTACCGTCTCCGCCTCCGCTAAAGCTAAATAGAATTACCAGAATATATTTCATATTACCGCGGCCCGGTTCTTAATGAGATTAAACCGAGCCTTCAATCTTTACTGCATTCTTATAAATATCGTCATACATTAATTGTTGTATTTCAAGCATTTGCCGGACAATCTTAAGAACTAGTCTCCGGTCATCCTCTGTCTTCGCGTATTGGTCGAGTAATTTGAATCCGACGTCTGAATGTTCTTCGTCCGCGCTGTCGTGAATGACCCAATAGGCCACGGCTTCATCCGACAACCCAAATTGTTCCTGCAGTTTTCGGGCGATCTTAATATAGAGACCGGGGATCGCCGCCTCTCCTGCTAACATGTGTGCGGCCACGCCCTCCAAAAACGTTTTACTGCAGATTGATGTGAAATAAGCTTGAAACGCGACCACACCTGCACAATATGGTGGATCATACATTTCTTCGGGATTTAGTCCCATTCCTTTGGCATAATTCAGATAAAGCCTGTGATGGGAAACCCCTTCAGACATTAATCGTCCAGTCGCTTCTTCATATGCTACTTCGGCAATCATTTCACGCCACGCTGGGTCAGGGCAGATTCT
>JAYZFO010000029.1:0-21179 GCA_036336685.1 Pseudomonadota bacterium | reverse complement strand
AACGCCATGCGATTTTCTGCGTTTGCCTCCGAGAAATTACCATCATATCCATGCATCAGAACAACCAAATAACAGGCGCAAAAAAGTCTAAGGCCAATTCTTTTGAGGTGCATATAAACTAACTTTTTGTTCGAAGACTAAGCATACACTTTTTAACTTACAATTAAGTTAAACTGCAGTGAAATACAAAACTATGAATGGAATCCTACTCTACTCTTTTATATTTTCTTTATTTGACACTAGGTAATTTATTATTCCGTAAAACTGTTTCAAACAGTACCAAAAAGAGTTCGCTTTGTTACAAACTTTCACTTTTGAGTGCACATTGACTTCTATATCGCGCTCCCTGCGAAAGAGTTGCTCCCCTCACTTTCTCAGATATAATCTACCGCCCCGGAATTCATAGGACTGGAGACGTTCCAAGAAGGACATCCCGAGAAGAGACTCCGACATTCGTGCCTTATTTATGGAAACTCTAACATTTTGGAATTTAAAAGAACCAACAGTCAGCGTTTTAAGCCAATAGGTCGCACCAAAACCAATTCCATTTGCCGTTTGAAACTTTTGATTAAAACGCAAAGCCGTTAAATCAATACCGATCCGTGATGCAGCCTGTGGGCTCAGCGTTACTTCGGTCGCACCCGTATCTACCAAAAACCGCAGCGGTTTACCGTTGGCCACGCCGTTGATGAAAAAGTGACCCGTATCACTTTTGGTAATGACCAATTCCTCATCGGATGCCACCGCGTAACCCGGCACCAACTCCCCGCGCACCCTGTCCACCACCGTGCCCAACTCAGCGCGATAGGTGTAACCCAGTAAAATAAATGCACCCAAGGCTGTCCAAATCGATATATTGCGGATTACTTCACCAAAGTTAATTTTTCGGGCAAAGACCAAACCGCTGGACACCAGCGCCAAGATCGCCATCAACCGCACGAGATCGAGCGCGAGGTCCTCATCCACCGACCTGTGTTCGGGAAACACGAAGAATAAGAACGCGATGATAATTGCGACAATAAGCAGTAAGCCAACCCACAGGATAGGGCCCAACGAAACCCCAGAAGGCCCCTTTTCATCTTTCTCCCAAGGATTTTTTTGATCGGACACGTGCTTCTTGAAGTTATTTTGATAACACCAAAAGCATACGATACTAAATGGAGGAACTACAAAGAATTGTTTGACGGCCCAACCAAAAATAATGCAACTCAAAATTGCGAAGAGACACGCGCGCCCTTAAGCCAGAACAATAAAATTTTTTCTTATGTTTTGCATAAAGATTAATGTACAACCTTATGAAAAACAACATTATTTATCCGATTTTTCTGAAATTTGGTTCAGGCCCGGAATCGTTCCTGAGTAACACGTTATCCGCAATTTTGGGCTGGGTCGGGAAGATATAGATTACCATCCTACAAGAGCGGTTCAAACATCTTTCAAACCAAGTTTTGCTATGGAGGGTATCGTCAGACACAGTAATTGCGTTGGTGAAACAGGGCTAAAGGATGCATGGTCGCCAGGCGCAAATTCGATAGCAGTATGACCTTTATAGGTTTCCCGACCGCATTTGCCACGACCCTTAATAACGAACACGATCCGCAAGTGATCAGTTTCCGGCAGGGCATGGGGAACACCAGGAATGAGCCGAAACATTGTAATTTCAGTCTGCCGATCCGAAAAACAGCCCAGACTTTTTTGCTGTGCACCGGTTCTAGAGACGGTCCGCCATGCGAAATTGGAAGGCTTCATTATCACCGGCTCACTATAGCGGGGAGATGGAAAGACGAGTGATCTACCTTTTAGATGCTGCCATATCGCGGCATATCCATCCAGGTTTCGGGTACCATTTCCGCCCTTGCGCGTGAACAAACCATTTTCAAACTTCCCAAATTCCCCGAGTTCATCGTATGCGCGATTAACTTCGTCTCGGTTGAGATATCCACCCCCGCTAGCCCCACCAAACTGCAACACCATTACTTTACGTTCCGGGCCTTTCTGCGGACCATAATGAAGGCCTTCTGGAAAATATCCTACCTCTCCGTGATCGAGTGCTTTGTGCGGTGCAATTGGAACACTGCCCGAGATACAGTAGCGGATTTGGTCCCAAGGATGACGATGTCGTGGTGAAAAAAACTCTGCGCTCTCTCGGCCAATATGCAAGCCGTAATTTTCTGGACTCCCCGCCTCACCTTCAATTAATCGTTTGATCAGGATCTTGCCCTTCCGATGACGTAACTGGTCCCCGCGCCAACGTTTTTCGGATGCTTGAACAATTTTCATGGATGTCCCCCGTAGATCCAAAACATTAACGGGAGTAACCTACGGATTGCAATCCCCTTATCGCTGTCAGTAACGATCGTAACACCAAGGTAGGCCTATATAGTATTGCAAACTCTCAGAACAATTCTGAACCACAACCTGACTTTTTCAGGGGGGGGGGCAGAGTATAAATACGCGATTTAATTGGGAAAAATGGGGTGGCTGAGGGGATTTGAACCCCCGGCCTCCTGGACCACAACCAGGCGCTCTAACCAACTGAGCTACAGCCACCGTAAATTCGGAGGTTTAAGTATACCCCACGCACGAAACCGTCAAGCAAACCGACTACTGTTATCCAAAGTGGACCTTCAGTCGTTTAATCGCTTCATCAATTGTCTCCGCCTTTTTGCAAAAAGAAAACCGGGCGAAATACCCTTCCTCGCCTGACGTATAGAAGGCACTCACTGGGACTGCCGCAACGCCGGCCTCAGTTGTAAGGTATTTACAAAAATCTGTATCAATACCGTTGTAGCCTAAGGGTCGAAAATCTGTCGTCAGAAAATACGTCCCCTGGCATTGAATAACTTCAAAGCCCACCTCACTGAGTCCCTCCGCAAGGTGGTCTCTGCGCGCCTGCATATCTGAATTCAAAGTTTTGAAATACTTGTCGTCTTTGCGTAAGCCATAAGCCACAGCGGCTTGGAGGTTAGGTGGGGTTGTAAAAGTCAAATATTGGTGTGCTTTGGCAATTGGGTTGAGCACCGCGGGGGCGGCTGTAATCATACCAATTTTCCAACCCGTGAGCGAAAAAATCTTTCCCGCCGATTGAATCCTAATAGTTCGTTCTCGCATATTCGGCAGAGTGATCATCGGGACGTGAGGCTCTCCGTCGAAGGAGAGATGCTCATACACCTCATCGCACACCGCAAAACAATCATGTTTTATACATAGTGAGGAAATAAACGTTAGTTCATCAAGATTGAACACCTTCGCACAAGGGTTCATGGGTGTGTTGACCAGTATCAGTTTTGTTTTTGCCGAAAATGCGGCGGCTAAGGCATCCCTTGGCAATTCCCAGTCGGGCGCCTCCAGTCGTATTAACTTCGCTATTCCGCCTCCGCGTTGTACGATAGGCAAATAGGAATCATAAAGGGGTTCAATCAAAATTACTTCGTCCCCCGGTTCGATCAAACCCAGTAACGCTGCCCCAAGCGCCTCCGTTCCACCCGACGTCACCATCGTCTCGGTCTGCCAATCCACATCAAGATCGTAAAACCGTTGAGCATGTTCCGCTACGGCCATCCGGAGATCGGGTATACCGAGCATCGAAGGGTATTGGTTTACTCCGTTTCTAAGATAGTCTACGCCCGCCTCCACGACGTCTTCAGGTCCGTTTCCGTCGGGAAACCCCTGACCTAAATTGACGGCATCGTGTTCCTGGGCCAAGCGGGACATGACCTCAAATATCGTCGTACCAAAACTCGAAAGAACACTATTACCTGTTGTCACAATGTCGCCCTCAATTTAATAACGCTATAGATTTTATTACTGCGCAAATTTTTGTCAGTATTATGAATTATCAGACAAAGAAAATATCCAAGAACTTTATATTATAAGAGAATTTGTAAGCGACACCCAAATTTCTAATGCCGAAAAATACCGCCGCGTTTATGGTTTCGGTCCTTTAATTACAGTATAAAAACAATTGAAACTGAAATAATGCATAATTATTTAGCATTCTGACTATAATTTATGCGAACGCTGTATACCGTAATAGAACAATAGAACCCCCAAAAGCCTTGGGTTTCTTGGTTTTTGAAGACTTTGCAAAGATATTTCAAATTGGCACGAATTGTGCATACAAAAAGGGTATTATCAGACCGGTGTATTATCGGCCGTCAATTTAGCAGGGATCCGCAGCAATCATGAAAAAAATCGAAGCAATTATTAAGCCATTTAAATTGGACGAGGTTAAAGAGGCCCTGCACGATGTAGGGGTCAAAGGCCTCACGGTCACGGAAGCAAAGGGCTTTGGGCGGCAAAAAGGTCACACGGAGTTATATAGAGGCGCAGAATATGTGGTTGATTTCCTTCCAAAGGTTAAGATTGAGGTCGTGATAGAAGATAGCTTACTGGAAAATGCTGTAGAAGCGATACAACAAGCCGCGCACACTGGGCGGATTGGAGACGGAAAGATCTTTGTTTCCTCAATCGACGAGGCACTGCGAATTAGAACCGGCGAAAAGGGCGCCGAAGCAATTTAACTAATAACCCACGCTGCGTTCAATAGCACCATAATTGTTAGACTAGAGAACAAAATAGGACGTCACAGAAAGGAATAATTAGATGGCGGATGATATGAAGAACGTCTTCAAGATGATTGAAGACAACAAGGTGAAGTATGTCGATTTAAGGTTCACTGACCCACGCGGAAAATGGCAACACACGGCGCAAGCGGTGGGTACCGTCGACAAAGATATGTTAACCGATGGTATCATGTTTGATGGTTCCTCTATTGCAGGTTGGAAAGACATCAACGAATCCGACATGACCCTACTGCCAGACTGTTCGTCCGCAGTCATGGATCCTTTCGCCGCCCAGGAACAATTAATAATATTCTGTGATGTTATAGAACCCAGCACCGGCCAACCGTACAGCCGCGACCCACGGTCTACCGCCAATAGGGCTCAAAACTATTTGGAACAGACCGGCATAGGTTACCGCGCTGTCTTCGGTCCGGAATTAGAATTTTTTGTTTTTGATGACGTTCGTTTCGAAGTATCTCAAAATCAAACGTTCTACTCACTAAACGAAGAGGAAGGCCCCTATAATTCTGGTGCAGAATTAGAAGGCGGAAATATTGGCCATAGGCCGGGCCCTAAGGGTGGTTATTTTCCCATTCCTCCTGTGGACTCGATGACAGACCTTCGCGCAGAAATGTTGACGGTCATGGCCGAAATGGGGGTAACCGTCGAAAAACATCACCACGAAGTAGCACCAAGCCAAAATGAGCTTGGCATTAAGTTCAATGAACTTCTCATCATGGCAGATTGGGTCCAAATCTATAAGTATTGTGTGCACAATGTTGCCCATTCGTATGGAAAGACCGCAACGTTCATGCCGAAGCCAGTGCTTGAGGACAACGGATCAGGGATGCACGTCCACCAATCAATTTGGAAAGATGGGAACCCCACTTTTGCGGGCTCAAGCTACGCTGATCTATCCGAGACCGCGTTATATTATATTGGGGGCATAATCAAACACGCCAAGGCGTTAAATGCGTTTACAAATGCTTCCACCAACAGCTACAAACGATTGATACCCGGTTTTGAGGCACCGGTACTTCTGGCCTACTCAGCTCGGAACCGTTCGGCGTCGTGCCGTATCCCCTACACGACATCACCAAATGGGAAACGCGTTGAAGTACGTTTTCCGGATCCCTCTTCAAATCCTTATTTCGCTTTTGCAGCTATGCTCATGGCAGGGATCGACGGCATTCAAAATAAAATTCACCCCGGTGACCCTATAGACAAAAATTTATACGACCTGCCACCGGAGGAATTGAAAGATGTACCAACGGTTTGCCACAGCCTGCGTGAAGCCGCTGAAGCATTAGACGCCGATAGGAGTTTTCTTACGCAGGGAGATGTGTTCCCCGATGACTTAATTGACGGTTATCTTGAATTGAAGTGGGAAGAAATATTTAATTTTGAACACACGCCGCATCCGATCGAATTTCAGATGTATTACAGCGTTTAAGAAACATAACTTTAAAATAACAGGGCCACCATTGGTGGCCCTTTTCTTTTTATTAGTGATTCGGAATACCGATAATCGGCAATTCCAGAACCAACATCTAGTATCTATAATAAATAGAGTTACTATATTCAGTCATTGGATATCCTAAAGACTGAATACAGATCATAACTCAACGATTACAAAGTGCACTATGCCAGACCTATTTAGTAAACCGAGTTCTAAGATCAAAAAGTATTCAGCTAAAGACATCGAGGTATTGGAAGGACTGGAACCGGTCCGAAAACGTCCGGGCATGTTTATCGGCGGTACTGACGAAGGAGCACTTCATCATCTTGTTGCCGAAATACTAGACAATTCAATGGACGAGGCCGTTGCAGGGCACGCGAATTGGATAGAGCTAAATTTAGCGTCAGACGGAATGGTAATGGTCCGCGACAATGGGCGCGGTATCCCGGTCGACCCACATCCCAAATTTAAAACCAAATCAGCATTGGAGGTTGTAATGACAACCCTACATTCTGGTGGGAAATTTGGGGGAGAAATCTACAAAACATCAGGCGGTCTGCACGGGGTAGGTCTCTCAGTTGTCAATGCATTGTCATCTGAAATGCATGTGGAAATAGCCCGAGAGAAAACTCTGTGGACCCAAACGTACAAAAAAGGACGACCGCAGGGAAAATTGAAAAATGCAGGACAGGCTAAAAACCAACGCGGAACCAAAATTAGGTTTAAGCCTGACGCAGAAATTTTCGGTGAAAAATTAAATTTCCGGGCGGAAACACTTTATAGTATGGCTAAAGCTAAAGCGTACCTGTTCAAAGGTATAGAAATCAGGTGGTCATACGTTCCTTCCGATAACGAAGCCAAAAAGGACATCCCTGAGAAAGAAACATTATGTTTTCCGGGCGGCCTCTCCGATTTTTTAGAAACCGCTCTTCATGGGCGTGAAACCGTCGCCGGCCTCCCTTTCAGTGGTGAAGCGACGTTGAATGGCGGCGGCGGCAGAGCCGAATGGTCGATTGCTTGGACCGCAGAAGGTCCCGCATTCCTATCGTCATACTGCAATACGATCGCCACACCAAATGGAGGCACACACGAAAATGGTCTTCGCTCTTCGCTTGCACGTGGATTTAAAGCTTTTGGCGAAATGTCGGGAAAAAAGCGTGCTCATATTATTACCGCCGATGATGTAATTGGCAGTGCTACGGGCATTCTATCTGTCTTCATTCCAGAACCTGAATTCCAGGGACAAACAAAAGAAAAATTATCATCTCCTAACGTTGTAAAATTGGTAGAAACTTCAGTAAAGGACCATTTTGAGCATTTTTTGACGGGAAATCCCGAAGCGGCCCACGTTCTCCTTGATCACGTCTTAGAACGTGCCGAAGTGCGTTTGCAACGACGAAAAGAAAAAGAATTTGAACGCAAATCGCCCACGAGAAAAGCGCGCTTACCCGGAAAACTTGCGGATTGCGCCGTCGGGTCAGCCAAGGGCACCGAGATATTCATTGTGGAAGGTGATTCTGCCGGCGGTTCCGCAAAGCAGGCTCGAGACCGCAAAACACAGGCTATCCTCCCTTTAAGAGGAAAAATCTTAAACGTAGCGAGCGCTACTCAGGATAAAATGCGGGCTAATCAAGAAATCCGCGACCTTGTTCAAGCACTAGGTTGTAGTTACGGAGACAATTTTGATTTTTCAAAATTACGATATGAGCGCATCGTGATTATGACCGATGCGGATGTTGATGGTGCACATATCGCTTCACTTTTGATGACTTTCTTTTTTTGCGAAATGCCCCAACTAATCGAAAGAGGAAACATCTACCTCGCCATGCCGCCACTTTATCGTATCTCACAAGGTGGGACTATCGCTTATGCCCGTGATGATGACCACAAAGACGAAATGTTAGAGACGATATTCACAGGGCGAGGCAAGATCGAAATTAGCCGCTTTAAGGGACTGGGCGAAATGCCGCCCACTCAACTTAGAGAAACAACAATGAACCCAAAATCTCGCAAACTTTTAAAGGTAGTCCTACAGCCAGGCGAAACAATATCAACAAGCCAGAAAGTTAACGGTAAGCGTGTCCTGCCATCGGGCCCGACAGGGAATTTAGTCGAGGAACTAATGGGAAAACGACCCGAACTACGATTAAAATTTATACAACAAAACGCCGGGAACGCAGACTATATTGATATCTAGTTTATAGGGTTGTGGACGTTACCGGCCGGGGTGTAACGTCACTAACTTCACTCTATGCCAATTGTATGGCTATTTATTTAATCAATAAACAACCTATGCTATAGTGGTCATCAATAGTAATTTAGAGTGATCTTCTGAGGAAAATGAGCAGGTCCGATTTGTACGTTATTAGTCTATAGTTATGAGTTTTTCTGATCTTGGGTTAAGTCCCGAAGTATTAAACGCTATCCACGATGCGGGTTATGTTAGCCCTACGCCCATCCAAGAAAAAGCTATTCCCTACGTTCTGATGGCACGTGACCTTCTCGGTTGCGCACAAACGGGCACTGGTAAGACAGCATCCTTCACCTTACCCATGATTGAAATCTTATCGAGCGGACGTGCAAGAGCACGTATGCCACGTTCCTTAATTCTTACACCCACACGAGAGCTTGCAACACAGATAGCAGAGAATTTCGAAATATACGGAAAATATAATAAATTGACGATGGCATTATTGATTGGTGGGGTATCGATAGACGAGCAATTTAAAAAACTCGACCGCGGTGTCGATGTTTTAATTGCGACGCCCGGACGCCTCCTCGACCATTTTGATCGTGGCCGAATCTTACTAAATGGCATAAAGATTTTGGTAATAGACGAAGCTGACCGCATGCTCGACATGGGTTTCATTCCCGATGTCGAAAAAATTGTTTCTTTACTTCCGAAAACCCGGCAAACACTTTTCTTTTCTGCAACACTGCCCGTCGAAATAAGAAAGCTTTCAGAAGCGTTCCTATCCAACCCCAAAAAAATAGCTGTTGCGCCGCAGTCCAAGCCCGCAGCCGAAACCGTTACACAAGAGCTTGCTATAGTCGACAAAGCTGAAAAAAGAGAAGCTCTTAGACGCATCATATATGCGAAAAATATTAAGACAGCACTGATATTCTGTAATCGAAAACGTGATGTCGACATTTTGGGAAAATCCCTGAGCAAGCACGGTTTCAATGCTGCAACTCTGCACGGTGACATGCCCCAAACGAGCCGTTTAGAAACACTAGTAAGATTTAAAGAAAACAAAGTAAATTTTCTTGTCGCGAGCGACGTCGCCGCCCGCGGTCTCGATATTGATGATCTACCCGTCGTCTTTAATTTTGATGTGCCTATCAATAGCGAAGACTATATTCACCGGATTGGGCGTACGGGTCGCGCAGGGCGCGAGGGGCAAGCCTACACAATCGCGTCAGCCGAAGACGGTATTTTAGTTAAGTCTGTTGAAAAGCTCTTAGGCAACGAAATACCCCGTATGGAAATCAACGGCGTTAGCGGAAAAAGCTTTGATGATTTTTCAAAAGAAGCGCTAAAAAGATCACGACGCCGCACTAAAAACCATACGCAAAGAAATAACGTGCCCTCGAAAACTTCTGATAAAACAAAGAAAAGAAAACTTAGCTCCGAGCAAAAAACAACAAACGTGCGACATAAACCTGATGACGAGAAGACTCGATCACGCGCCAAAAGGGATAAAAATCTGCCCCAGCGCGACGAAGAGGCTGTGGTAGGTTTAGGAGATCACATGCCGAACTTCCTAAAGCGTCCAGCACGTCCATCCTAAAGGATAGCCGGACAACGTAAAAGGAACGGACCAATGAAAACAATATTTGTAATGGTGAAGTGCGATCTTGGTAAGGCTTACGATGTGGCGGCCTCAGCAGCAGATAACGTTCCAAATGTTTCAGAGGTATATTCTATATCAGGGCAACACGACCTTATGATGAAATGCACATTAAACGACGATCAAGATATTGGGCGCTTTGTAACCACCGAACTGCAATTAATTGACGGGATATCGGATACGTTCACGCTGATCGCGTACAACGCTTTTACGTAGGTCTATCCAGTATCTATCTCGAGGCGTAAAGCGGCTTGGCACCCTGGTATTGCAATCTTGGCTCATCAGACGCTATTTCGGTCAAAGCTTCTTTTTCTTCAATACTCTCCCTAGACCGGTTTATAAGCGCTAAATAGTCAGCATTTCCCTCGGCAATCCATTCTTTTTCTCGAATGTTTAACGCTCGAAGAACCTTTGCCGGTGCACCCGCTACAATAGTCCCCGATGGTACCTCCATCGCTGCCGGCACGAACGTGAGAGCAGCAACCAATACATCACTGTGTATCTGAACGCCATCCATGACTACGGCATTCATCCCTATTAAAACTCGATCATTTATCTTTGGACCGTGAAGAACTGCGCCATGGCCGATATTGCAGTTTTCGCCAATTATGACCTCGCCACCCGAAAATGTATGTGCTGTACAATTATCTTGAAAGTTACTTCCAGCACCCATTAAGAACCGACCAAAATCCGCTCGAATGGAGGCACACGGACCCACATAACAGTTTGGGCCAATTATGATGTCGCCAATTAGGACGGCAGTCGGATGCACAAATGCGGACGGATGGACGACGGGCGTAACCCCATCAATTGCGTAGACCTTTACCAAACAAACGTCTCCCTAATAAAGAAAAGCGACGGGAAATACCCGCCGCGCCCAGACATTTTGCAATTATTTATGTGTGGAAGGATTCACCGCACCCGCAGCGGCCCTTCTCATTCGGATTGTTAAACACAAAGCCAGATTGCAGTTTGTCTTCTACATAATCCATCTCAGTACCGACGAGAAACATCAACGCTTTCGAATCAACAAAGAGTTTTACCCCCTTCTCCTCGACAACCTCATCTAGGGGCTCTTTTGCCTCAGTAAACTCCATCGAATATGCCATCCCCGAACAGCCACCGGTCCGGATACCAATACGGAGGCCCGTTGACGCACCACTATCAGCCAAGAGGTGCTTCACTCTCTCGGCAGCAGCATCGGTAAGGGACATTAATGAAGCGTTCATTATTAAATTCCTTTGTTATTTATCATAACAGAAAAACATTCTTAGCTAAATAAATCCAAGTTCAAGCTTTGCAGCTTCTGACATCAGCTCGGGGGTCCACGGGGGCTCCCAAGTTAACTCCATATTTACCTCGCTCACGCCTTCCACCAATTCGACCTTGCTCCTGACCTGTTCCGGTAGAATTTCTGCAACGGGACAATGAGGAGAGGTTAGCGTCATAATTAAATTTACGTCTTTGTCACCATTGATACTTACATCATAAATCAGTCCGAGGTCATATATATTAACCGGAATTTCTGGATCATAGCACTCGCGGATTGCAGCAATGACGTCAGCCTTCAACGGCTCCACCGAATCGGACGAGGATTTTTCTTCCTCGTTATTTAGCTCACAGGGATCCACCATAAACTCACACCTATTCCGTCGTTATCTCGTCGCCACCCTTAAGAGCCGCAATTAACGTGTGCCATGGAAGCGTAGCGCATTTTATGCGGGTTGGAAAATTGCGCACGCCCATCAACGCAGCGAGCTCGCTTTCTAGGGGAAGGTCGGGTGGTTCTGATTTCGTGAGGTGGTTACTAAATTCCTCATGGGCTGTCTGCGCCTCTTCCACCGTACGCCCCTTTAGATGTTCAGTCATCATTGAGGCAGACGCGATTGATATAGCGCAGCCTCTCGCTTCAAATGCTGCATCAACAATTTTACCGTCCTCTAGTTCCACGTAGACCGTTACGCGATCACCGCAAAGCGGGTTATTGCCTGTCGCCTCACCCGTCACTGTCTCCAATTGACCAGAGTTTCTGGGGTTTCGGCTATGATCCAAAATAATTTCTTGATAGAGATCTCGAAGTTCGGAAGTCATCCAAGCATCTCCTGCACCCGTTGGAGACCAGCAACCAACGCATCAACTTCTTCATGAGTATTGTATAACCCAAATGATGCTCTAACGGTGGCAGACAAATCAAAGCGGTCCATTACAGGCTGTGCGCAGTGATGTCCCGTCCGAACCGCTACACCCTCGTGATCCAAAATCGTGCCAACATCGTGAGGATGAACGTCGCGGAGATTAAATGAAAGTATTGCAGCCTTATCTTCCGCTGTTCCGATAAGATCAACACTATTTATTTCCGAGATACGCTCAGTACTGTATTGCAGCAGCTTATTCTCATATGCCCTTATTGCATCAAATCCAATATCCTGGACATAGTCTATGGCCGTTCCTAACGCGATTACCCCAGCGATATGAGGAGTCCCCGCCTCAAATTTGAATGGAAGTTCCGCGTACGTTGTCTTTTCAAAAGTGACACGATCAATCATTTCTCCACCACTTTGATACGGCGGCATTTCCTCCAGCAGAGCTTTTTTTCCATACAACACGCCCACGCCACTCGGACCATAGAGCTTGTGACCTGAAAAGACATAGAAGTCTGCATCGAGACCCGTCACATTTACCGCCATATGGGGGGCACCTTGACAGCCATCCAGCAAAACTATGCTACCATTTTTGTGAGCTAGATTGATAACCTCTGCAACCGGCACTACTGTCCCAAGGGCGTTTGACACATGCGTTACAGCGACTATGCGCGTTCTTTCAGTGAGAAGTTTTTCATACTCATCTAGTAAAAAACTTCCATCATCATCGATTGGTACCACTTTGATTATTGCGCCCGTCTGCTCCGCGATTAGCTGCCAGGGGACAATATTGGAGTGATGCTCCAACACTGAAAGAATAATTTCATCACCCGAACGCAGGTTGGACCTACCCCAGCTTGTTGCTACAAGATTAATGCCTTCCGTGGCCCCACGAACAAATATGATTTCCTTTTCGTCCTCAGCATTTAAAAATTTCTGCACTTTTTTTCGCGCAGTTTCCATCGCATCGGTCGCAATTTGACTCATATAGTGGACACCGCGATGGACATTCGCATAACCAGCCCCATACGTCTTTGAAATCTGATTAATAACGGCGCTAGGTTTTTGTGCACTTGCGCCATTGTCTAAATATATTAGTGGCTTACTTCGTACTTTTTCAGAAAGAATGGGAAAGTCACCACGAATTCGATCTATTGGGTAGGTACCGTTAACTGTCATTACGCACTGCTCTCGTCCGCTACATTCATCCAACCCACGACTGCATCAAAAAGGTGATCTCTAAGAATATCATCTCTAACCTCGCCAAGAGTTTCATTTACGAAGGCTTCAATTAACAAAGATTTTGCTTCTTTAATGGGCAGCCCTCTGCTTTGGAGATAAAACAAAGAATCTTGATCAAGTTCTCCAACCGTAGCACCATGAGCACACTTCACATCATCGGCGAAAATTTTGAGTTCCGGCTTGGTATTTGCCTGAGCCCCGGGAGCCAACAACAGACTTCGACTCGACTGACTCCCATCGGTTTTCTGTGCATTTGGCCTGACTATAATACCTCCCTGAAATACAGAGCTCGATTTGTCATCAAGAACATTTCGAAAGACTTGCCGACTAGCAGTACCAGGCACTCTATGATCGACTGTGGTAGTATTATCACAATGTTGGTTAGCCCGAATTAGGGTGCCGCCTGCGAGCATGCATTTTGCACCTGATCCGTCTAACAACACGCTAATCTCGTTTCGAGATAATTCAGCCCCAGTAGCAATAGCTACTGAACGATAATCTGCCCCTTTGTCGAGGTAAACTTGGGTGCGGGCTGTGTGATAAGCATGCTTAGTTTCTGACTGGCGTTTCAGATGACTTACAATAGCATTCTGACCGACCCGTATCTCCGTCACGGCGTTCGTCCAATACCGCGAATTAATCGATCCTAAATATGTCTCAACCACTTCCGCACTGCTGTTCTCCCCAGCGACGATTAAATTTCTAGGATGAACAACAAAATCGGTGTTAGGGCAGTCAACAAAATGTATTATCTGAATAGGGCGTTCAATCGTGACCCCCTCTGAGATCATAAGAACAAACCCACCCGCCATAAAGGCCGTATTCAAAGCTACCAGAGGCGCTTTCGCAAATAACGCAATATTCCCCAAACAAACGTTGAGTGTCTGCGAAGGTTTTTACACCGCAGCTGAAAAATCGGAAAAAAACCCGGCATCAGCAGGCATTTCGACAGAAGACGATAAAGGGTCATAAGCCCCATTCCGGATAACCAGCCTTTGTGCTCCCTCAATTAGTACATCCCCGAGGTCAATGGGACCTGCAACGAGTTGGCTTTGCGGCGGTTCAAACGTCGTTTTACCTAAACGACTGAGATTGGTGTACTTCCAATCCTCTTCTCGCGTCGTTGGAAACCCGTGAGCACCAAAGTTACGCATTGCCGCCACTCGCCGTTCGGAAAGCCAAGGACCTGGCAATGCCGCCTTAGCGTTTTCAAACTGATCCATAAAATGGGTCGTATCAAGTTTCTGTATCATTTGGAAAGACGATCCTATGCCGCCTCGGAATCGTTATCTTCGCCACCGAATTTGGCATACCCACCTTCTTCGAGTTCTAGGGCAAGTTCCTTACCGCCGCTGGCAACAAAGCGTCCGTCAACGAGGACGTGAACAAAATCCGGGATGATGTGGTTTAACAACCGCTGATAATGAGTAATCACGATCATCGATCGTTCCGGTGATCTTAACTTGTTAACACCATCGGAGACAATTCTAAGGGCATCAATATCTAAGCCTGAATCAGTCTCATCTAGGATCGAGAGTATCGGCTCAAGCATAGCCATTTGAAAGATCTCATTGCGTTTTTTCTCGCCGCCAGAAAACCCAACATTAACGGAACGCTTTAAAAGCTCATCTTTCATGTCGAGTATTTCGCCCTTATTTCGGGCGAGTTTCAGAAAGTTAATGGCATCCAACTCATTTTCACCTCTGGCTTTCCGTACAGCGTTTAAGGCGGTTTTAAGAAAAGTAAGGTTTGAAACGCCAGGTATTTCAACAGGATACTGAAAGGCAAGATAAATCCCAACTGCTGCACGCTCATGAGGCTCCATATCGAGCACGTTCATATCTTTGAAAAGAATTTCGCCCTGCGTGACAGTATAACCGTCACGCCCTGACAAGACATACGACAAGGTACTTTTACCCGAACCATTGGGTCCCATTACTGCATGAACCTCGCCGGGATTTACATCAAGATTAAGCCCATTCAGAATTTCCTTGTCGTCCACAGAAACATGGAGGTCTTTTACGCTTAGCAAACTCATTTTTTTTCCTTATCCAACACTTCCTTCAAGGGTAACACCAAGAAGCTTCTGCGCTTCTACAGCAAATTCCATGGGCAACTCCTTAAGGACCTCTTTACAAAATCCATTTACAATCAGAGACACAGCTTCCTCAGGGTCAAGCCCTCGTTGCTGACAATAGAACAGCTGATCCTCACTAATCTTCGACGTGGTCGCCTCGTGCTCCACCTGTGCCGCTGGGTTCGACACCTCTATATATGGGACTGTGTGTGCCCCACACTCATCGCCAATAAGAAGAGAATCACACTGCGTAAAGTTCCGGGCGTTTTCCGCCCTGGCCAAGGCCTTTACGAGCCCACGGTAGGTATTCTGTCCTTTGCCGGCTGAGATTCCTTTTGAAATTATAGTACTGGTAGTATTTTTACCCACGTGCACCATCTTGGTCCCCGTATCCGCTTGCTGATAATTGTTCGTTATTGCAACTGAATAGAACTCACCGACGGAATTTTCCCCTTCGAGAATGCAACTGGGATACTTCCATGTCACTGCGGAGCCCGTCTCTACCTGCGTCCACGAAATCTTGGCCCTTTGTCCCCGACAAACCCCTCTTTTTGTGACAAAATTGTAGATACCGCCCCGTCCATTTTCATCTCCCGGATACCAATTTTGGACTGTGGAATATTTGATTTCAGCATCGTCCAACGCGATGAGTTCCACCACCGCTGCGTGCAGCTGGTTCTCATCCCTCATCGGAGCCGTGCAACCTTCTAGATAACTGACATAGCTACCTTCATCAGCAATAATAAGCGTTCTCTCAAACTGTCCCGTATTCGCCGCATTTATTCGGAAATAGGTACTCAACTCCATTGGGCAACGAACGCCTTTCGGGACATAAACAAAAGTACCATCACTAAAAACTGCAGAATTTAAAGTGGCATAGAAGTTGTCGGCGTAGGGGACCACCGTACCCAAGTATTTTTGAACTAATTCAGGATGTGTTTTTACCGCTTCTGAAATTGGGCAGAATACCACGCCGGCTTCCGTAAGTTTTTCCTTGAACGTCGTGGCAACAGATACGCTATCAAAAACAGCATCAACCGCCACCCCGGCCAATACCGCCTGCTCCGCCAGAGGGATGCCTAATTTTTCATACGTTTCAAGTAGCTTAGGATCAACCTCGTCAAGACTTTGAGGTTTATCTTCATCACGCTTAGGAGCGGCATAATAATAAGCATCTTGAAAATCAATCTCAGGATAATCGACAAACGCCCATTTCGGCTCACGCATAGCTCCCCATTGCCGAAACGCCGTTAGCCTCCACTCAAGCAACCAACTAGGTTCTCCCTTTTTATCGGAAATAAACCGGACTATATCTTCGTTTAAGCCCTTCGGCGCAAATTCGGAATCGATATCGGTTACGAAACCATATTTATATTCGCGATTTGCAGCTTCTTCTATAACTGGAGAGGTATCCGCGGATGTGTTCACTGGTATACTCTCCTCACACTCTCGAATCAGCGCCAGATACGAACGGCACTCTTGAATCCACATTCACAGTAGGTCGCGCCATATCCAACAGTGAAACGCCCTCAAGCGCATTTACAAGCGCCTCATTTATTTGACGCCAGTTGGTCCTAGTCGGACAAAGCGCCTCTATCTCACAAACGTTGCCATCTTCCGTCATACATTCGGTGAGTGCGATGGGCCCATCTAAGGCCGATATTATGTCGGCTACGGTAATATCCTCTGTCGGTCCCGCCACCATGTAACCGCCGCTATTACCTCGCTGCGACTCGAGCAATCCGGCCCGCACTAATTGTTTCAGAAGTTTACTGACGGTCGGCCCGGGCAATGCTGTCTCTTCCGCTAATTCAGCAGCCGTTGTGATGGCGGCAGGATAACGCGCTAGACGCACCATCAAAATAACCCCGTAATCAGCCATTCGGCTTAATTTAATCATACGCTTTCCGTTTCTGATCAATTCGCACTAAATCGGTACTATTAGGATAAATAAGGTATCGTGTTTGCTTGTCAAGAAGACAATCCAAAAAAGTACTGGGGTTTTAACTTGGAACGAACTTCTCCGCATGAATCAATGCGGCGTCGACCCCTTGTGTAGTGCACCAACTTTCCGCTGCTTCTATCATTGGAGGTGGACCACATAAGTATATTTCACTATCACCGCCGTTTAAATTTTCTGGACGCAACAATGAAGTCACGTGACCCGTGGGAGCGTTCCATTCAGAGTTCCCCATCACCGCACAATACTCGACAGTAAGGTCAAGGCCCGATGTGCGATATCCTTCCAACTGATCAACAGCAAAAAATTCGTCTGGATTGTTTGCTCCGTATAAAACTCTTATAGGGTAATCGCAGTTATTTACGGCCGATAAAGTGTCAAGCATACTTAGCATTGGCGCTAAACCAGTCCCTCCTGCAACCATAATAATTGGACGCTCAACGGGTCGCAGGTAGAACCGGCCAAATGGACCGGTTAGATCTATCTCGTCTCCCACTTTCGCTCTTTGAGCAAGGTATTCGCTCATAACTCCATCATCGAGCAACTTAACGTAAAAAGTATATTTTTCATTCTCAAAAGGTGGGTTTGCAAAGGAATAGGAACGATGATGGTCGGTACCGGGGACCGAGAGGTGAACATATTGCCCAGGTAAAAACTCGATCCCTGCCACATCTGAAACCGGCGCCAACACCAACCTCGAGACCGTAGAGGAAATCATTGTGATCTCCGTCACCTCATTTTTCTGTATTTGTGGCTGAGATTTTAGGGCAATTCGTGATTCATACGGGAATTCAATCACGCAATCGGACTTTAAACGCATTTGACAAGTGAGTACTTCTCGCCGCTCATATTCGTCCATCGTCAAAGCTTCATCAGTAAATTCATCAAGTGTATACGTGCCACTTGTGCACGTCCCCTTGCAGGTCGCACAGGCTCCCTCGAGACAATCTGTTAGAATTCGAACACTATTTTTAAGGGCAGAAAAATAGACGGTGTCCTCTTCGTCAGCATGAAATTTCGCTACACGACCATCCTCGAAGATCAAGGTCACTTCGTAACTACTCATAAATTAACCCTCCGGAATTAGGATTGGCTTTACCGCCTCACCGCGCCGAATAAGCTCGAAACCCTGTGTCGCTTCCGAAAGGGGAATTAAGTGGCTTTGTATTGGTTTTAAATCGACGGAACCCGAATAAATCAACTCAGTAGAGCGTTGCCACGTATCCCATATCCGGCGCCCATGAATATTAAACAGTCGCGGACACTTTAAGAGCCACCACGTAAAATCAACAGGAATTGGTCCCGCAGGCGCTCCAACGAGCCGCATGTCTCCACCTTTACAAAGGCTCTCAAACACCGCCGCAAAGCCTATTTCTGAACCGGAAAATTCGATGCCCACATCGACCCCGTCTTCACCAGTCATATCCTTCACCACTGCCACAACATCTTCCTCGTCAGCCTTTATCACTCTGTCCGCACCCATTACTTCGGCTGTTTTGAGACGCAACGGATTAATATCTGCGGCAATTATCTGCGATGCACCCAGAACCCTTGCAACCGCCACAGCCATCAGCCCGATTGGTCCACATCCATTTATTAAAACACTCATGCCAGAAACCCCAGCGCCCTCTAAACAAGCGTGCACAGCGATACCGAAAGGCTCCAACATAGCAGCTGTTTCATGAGCAAGATTGTCAGGATTTTTCCAGGCAATAATAGAGGGAACAGTCACGTATTCAGCAAACGCACCGTCAATGTCAATACCAGGATAAGTAGTGTTATTGCACAGATGCGCCCGCCCAAGTCGGCAAGGCCTGCAAGTTCCGCAGTAGATGTGGCTCTCTAAACTAACGTGGTCTCCGACCGAAACATTATCTACAGCATCGCCAACCTGTTCGACGATACCACTAACCTCGTGTCCGAGTACCCGCGGCAATTTCATTCGGCGTGCCATTCGCGGCGCCCAATTAAAAATCTGCATATCCGTGCCACAGATACCCGCGGCCGCGACTTTTAACCTAATCTCCCCAAAACCGGCCTCGCGTGGTTCCCAATCACGGACGGCTATTCCGCCCTCTACGGGCTCAACCTTGCAAAGCGCATGCATTACAAATGATACACATCGATCGGCCCTTCAAGTCGATCGTCTATAAATGTTATTTTCTTTCGGGCTATCTTTAAGTCTCCGTTAACGCGACGAAATACAAAATCGTAAAGACTGGCGCGGGTCAGGCCACCCTTCTTGCCATAGGTATGAATAATACAGTTGGCAGTAGCTTCCACTTCCTCAGCACCCTCTTTTTGAACGAGAACATTGCCAATGACATGCACCGTTCGGTCTAGCGGGACAGAGGCATATGAATCGCGCGACTCGATCCTGAACACCCGGTCTTCTAGTCCACCCCTATTTCGTAGGTAAATTAAATTAAGCTGGAGTTCAGGATCTTCTGTAGTCTCCTCCTCGTTCACCCAGGACGGCACCCAATAAACCGCGTCTTCAGTGTAAAGGGCTATCCAGGCATCCCATTCGCGTCGATCCAGCAAGGTGGCTTCATTGTAAATGAGGTCGGTAACTTCTTCCCTCAGGTCACTCATACAGATCTGTCTCCACTAATCATTTTCAACCAGTGCCGGTAAAACCCATGATATATCACTTCATGATCCCAGTTATTTGTGGAAACCTGGGGCTCAAAACCAAGCTCTTTAGCCTCTTCATCGGCACCTTCCACAATACTCCCAATTCCACGATTAAACTCACTCCATTGGGCACCACGAGCCATAGACCCCTCGTGGCTATCCTCCAACGCCGCTATATCATCTGAAGTCGCCATACCAGCCGTAAGATAAAAATCCTCAAACTTACGAAGGCGACCGGCCCGTGCACGTTTGCTCTCGCCCTTGGGCGCTATACAATACACCGTGATGTCGACACGATCCGCGGACCTTGGTTTCATCACACGTATTTGTGTAGACGGATTGTCCATTAGCATTACATTTGGAAACAGATAAAGGTTCCGACCTTTGGTTAATATCCACTCAACCTGCTTGGGTGAAAGCTCTTTTTCCAGGCGATCTTTTGCCTCCCAGATAGGTCGAACTTCGGGGGTTGTATGTTGAGCCCAAATCGCCATGTGCCCATTACCAAGGTCATAGCTCGCCGTCGGCACGCCGCCGCCAATCCTCCCCGCCTCGGTCTTTTTTATACCGGTGTATTCACCCTTGCTTTCACGAGCCGCGATTGTATGAGCAAAGACGCGGTGTACAGTTGAAACGTGATAACCATCGACACTATTTTCTGCCTGCAACTTCCAATTACCGTCAGTCTTGTACGTGGAATTACCCGCAACCACTTCTAATCCATCCGGAGATTGTGCAACCATGAGATCAATCCAGGGTCTCGCTGCACCTAGCCATTCGTCTAGGGAAGAAACGTCCTCTGATAAACTACCAAAGACAAACCCCTTGTAGGATGCCAAATTCGCTATTTCGCGAAGATTAAATTTATTACGATCAGTACCCTCTTCTTCGTTTTTTACTCCGATGCAGGCACCGTCACACCGATAAGACCAGCCATGAAACCGACAGGTTAAAGTTTTAGCATTTCCCTGTTTAAAAGGGGTAAGAATGGCAGCACGATGAGAACAGGCGTTGATAAAGCACTTTAAAGATCCGTCTTCCTGTCGATGCACAAATACGGGTTGGCGCCCTATTTCCGTCCAGAAATAGTCCCCATAATTGCTAATTTGGCTCTCGTGACAGAGAAAAAACCAGCATCGCTCAAAGATAGCTGAAACTTCTCGTTCAAAAATCTGTTCGTCGTTATAAACCGCGCGATCTACTCGGAACATTCCATCGTCGACACGGTCATCAACCAACGAGGACAG
>JAYZFO010000028.1:0-32461 GCA_036336685.1 Pseudomonadota bacterium | reverse complement strand
AGAAGGTTCTGAGAGGTTTCCCCGACATCAGCTAGTTTCATAAGCGCCGCAAATTGTAACGGGGTAAGCTGATCGTCCGCAATAATAGTCTGAAAAATCGAGGTATGTCGTTGGTGTGCTCGACGCAGCAAATGACCAGCTTGCTCTTCTAATACATAACCTGATTGTTGTTTCATATCGTTATAAGTTTTGCCCCCGGCATTGGCCCCACCGGAAGTAAAAGCCACTACTCATAATTGTTTGTACACAAACAATGGAGAAGGCCTCGTTTAGTGTCAAGATATCGACTTAGATTACGCCAGCACGCCGGAACCGTTCTATATCGTCATCATTAAATTCCAGTAGTCCCTTTAAAACGTCTACATTGTGCTGACCCAGCGTTGGAGGGGCCTTGTCATACGATATTTCTACATCCGACATGCGGATCGGGTTTGCGACTGACGGCAAAGAACCAGCAACCGGGTGTTTTACTTCTCTCTGAGTTTCTCGAGCAATCACGTGTGGGTCATCAAAAATTTGTTGGAGGTTGTTAATCGGTCCACAAGGTACCCCCACTTTTTCTAATTTTTCGAGCCAATATTCCCGGGGCTTTTCCAAAATTATTTCCCGTAATATTACACCCAGCACATTACGGTTTTCTACTCGTGCACGGTTCGTCGAGTACGCGGGGTCATCTGCAAGATCGGCACGTCCAGCGACCTCACAAAAACGGCGAAATTGCCCATCATTTCCGATTGCTAATATAATATGGTGGTCCGCAGATTCGTATGCTTCGTATGGGACTATATTAGGGTGAGCGTTGCCCATGTATGTTGGTGCTTGGCCCGCAATCAGATAATTCATGGCTTGGTTTGCCATTGCAGCGATGGTGACATCCAGTAATGCCATATCAATGTGCTGACCCCGACCAGTCTTATCCCTATGCGCCAAAGCCGATAACGCCCCTATCATGGTGTATAAACCGGTTAAGATATCGGATAGTGCAACGCCGATTTTCTGCGGGCCCCCTCCGGGCTTCTCCGCGGCTTCACCCGTGACGCTCATGAGACCACCCATTGCTTGAATCAGGAAATCATATCCCGCTCGCGAACTATAAGGGCCTGTTTGTCCAAATCCGGTGATTGAACAATAAACTAGGCGAGGATTAACTTTAGAAAGACTATCATAATCGAGGCCATATTTACGTAGTCCGCCAACTTTGTAGTTCTCAATCAACACATCAGAACTAGCTGCCAATTTTCGCAATATTTCTTGACCTTCGGGCTTTGTGATATCCACGGTCACCGACTTCTTACCGCGATTAGCAGACAAAAAATATGCAGCCTCGTTGGTCTCGCATCCTTTCTCATCCAGCATAAAAGGAGGACCCCAGCTACGCGTATCATCACCCAGCCCAGGGCGTTCAACTTTAATGACTTCCGCCCCGAGATCCGCAAATGTCTGCCCGCACCACGGGCCCGCTAATATGCGACTCATATCTAAAACTCGGATATGATCTAGAGGGCTTACCATTTAATGAAACCCAGCCCTCGTGAGGGTCGATTGCTCCTAAAGCTCACGGGTCTAATCAAACAAACTTAGAAAAATGCTTGGATGCCGGTTTGCGCTCTCCCGAGGATCAACGCATGTATGTCATGAGTGCCCTCATAGGTATAGATTGTCTCCATATTCATCATGTGACGCATAACATGGTACTCGTCCGTTATCCCATTTCCGCCGTGAATGTCACGAGCGTCTCGGCAAATGTCGCGGGCCTTACCCGTGGAATTGCGTTTCAGCATTGAGATTAATTCTGGCGCACAAGTTCCGTCATCCATCATCCTGCCCATCTGTAACGCAGACTGCAGGCCGATAAAAATTTCAGACTGCATATCGGCCAACTTTTTCTGCACCAACTGAAAAGACGCCAGTGGCTTACCGAACTGCGTACGCTCCAACGCATACTCTCGGGCAGCCCTCCAACAAAATTCTGCCGCGCCAAGTGCACCCCACGCTATCCCGTAACGGGCATTATTAAGGCAACCAAAAGGGCCACCTAACCCGCGTGCCTCCGGCAGCCAGTTTTCGTCGGGAACAAAGACGTCATCCATTGCGATTTCTCCGGTGACCGACGCTCGTAAACTAAGCTTGTTCTTGAGATGGGGCGTAGAAAGACCCTCCATGCCACGTTCCAAGATATATCCTCTAATGACATCTTCATCATCCTTTGCCCAAACAACGAAAACATCCGCTAGGGGAGCATTCGAAATCCACATTTTAGAACCGCTAATCCGATATCCACCGTCAACTTTTTTTGCTCTCGTTTTCATTCCGCCTGGATCAGAACCATGGTCCGGTTCGGTCAACCCAAAGGCCCCCACGGACTCTCCTGTAGCCAGTTTCGGTAGATATTTTTGACGTTGTGTTTCCGTGCCATAATTGTATATCGGCCACATGACCAAACTTGATTGAACAGAGAGTGTCGAACGATAGGAAGAATCAACTTTTTCGATCTCACGAGCAATTAAGCCGTAGGCGACGTACGATGCGCCAGCGCAACCGTAACCATGAATAGTTGCTCCCAATAGTCCGAGTTCGCCCATTTCGGGGATCAATAATGGATCCGCCTTTTCTTCATTGTACGCCTCTACGATACGAGGCATCAGTTTTTCTTGAGCGTACTGACGTGCGGTCTCGGCAATCATTCGCTCGTCTTCACTCAGCAACCCCTCCAGGCCCATTGGGTCTTCCCAATTGAATTTACCCCACACACGGGGCGCGTGGGTGCCAAGATCAGATGCTTTAGTCGCCATCGGTCGTTCCTTTCTGTCCCTTGATAACAGTGCGATATTCTAGGGCTCTGCGGTTTATCATATTACCACCAAGGGTGCTTAACACCGTCTATGAAAAACTACAATAAAACCCATAATGATATGGGTGCTATGACACTTTAATCAATTCAATCTAATACTGTACTGCAAAAATATAAATTAGTGTAAGACATCAACGGTACGGTATATTGCTCCGACAACTAACAAAGGAAACCCACACCATGCCGCATTCGCTGCGTACATTTCTCGACTCTATCGACAATCGAATGTTGCATATACATGATCCTGTGGATCCACTTACGCAAATCGGATATTTGTGCTCTGAAAGCCAGGGACCTCTTATGTTCCATAACATGACTGGCTTCGAAGGATGGCGCCTCACGGATATTTTGATAAAAGATCGCGCTGGACAAGCGGCGGCCTTCGGGCTGGATACACCAAATGCTGTCTGTCCTTACCTTGCAGAACAAATGGCGACAAAGCGGGGAAAATCCATAATTGTTGACGATGGGCCGGTCAAAGAAGTCAAAATGCTAGGACCCGATATCGATCTGCACGCGCTCCCCATACCTCAACATAGTCACGGTGACGGTGGCCGTTACTTAGGGTCAGGAATTACGATAACCAAAGATCCCGAAACAGGCATCAGAAATGAAGCGATTATCAGAATGATGCTAACCGACGATCCTAAAAAAGCTACTTTTTGGATGGCGGCCCGACATAACTACGCGCACTACATGAAATACGTCGCAAAAAACGAGCCAATGCCAATGGCCTTTGCCATCGGTTTGCATCCCGTATACGAGATCATGTCTAATTGGTCCGGCAAACATGAAGATTTTGATGAACTCGAATACGGTGCTGGTATCCTTGGTGAAGATATCGAAATGGTAATGTGTGACACAATCGACTTAGAAGTACCCGCGCATGCGGAAGTTGTCATTGAGGGTTTGGTGCACCCGACGGATCGAGCGCCGGAGGGTCCTTTTGGAGAATTTACCACTTTCGGGGCCGGTGCCGAGGGACCCGCGCCGGTATACGAGATTACCGGAGTAACTCATCGCAAAGACCCAATATTCCGGCACATGCAAGCAACTTGGTTTACTGATCATCAACCACTAATTACCCTACCGATGGAGGCGACCTACTACAATCGGTTGAAAGAGACCCACGGGAATACAAACATCTTAGACGTATTCGTACCGCCATGGGCTTCACAGTTTATGATGATTATCCAAATGGAGGCGAGATGGGATGGCCAAGTCCGCGATACCCTAATGTCAGCACTCTCCGGTCCAAATCTCCACGTGAAAGTTGTCATAGCTGTGGATGAGGACGTCGACATATATGACGCTCAAGAGGTTCTTTGGGCAATAGCAGCTCGGTGCGATCCCCAAACTATGGCCCACATCGTGCCCAATACCCGCTTACATCCACTCGACATATCAATCCCACAAGTAAAAGAGGACTACACGGTGATGCGCGTTGGCGGAAAACTCGCAATCGACGCTACGAAACCAGCAACTTGGCGTGGTGACGAGCGTAAAAGGTTTGACCGTGTTCGGCCAATGGGTAAAGACGATGAAAGTTTAAAATCAATCTTAGATCAGGTGCGATTGAAGCGGTAACGCGGCACTCTCATTCTCGAAGTAATCTCAGATCAGTTTCATTTGGAGGGTGCGTCAGGCAAACCAAATAGGCGCGCAGCATTTCTACCGAGAATGTTTCTTTTCGCTCCTTCACTCAAAAAGGGTAAATCGTATACGCTAGTGGGAGAATCAAAATCCCAATGGGGCCAGTCAGAGGCATAAAGTAATTGGGTCTCCGCCTTCATTGCTTTAAAACTGGCTTCAAGCAGTTCCGTATTCGTTCGTTCCATCGGCTGGGTAGTAAAATACATATCTTGAATATATTCACTTGGGAGTTTCTTGAGGTTTGGCGCCTCAGAGGACCTCATAAGATATTCATTATCTAGCCTCTGCATCATAAAGGGCACCCAAGCTACGCCGCTCTCAGTCCATATAACGTCGAGATCAGGAAAACGTTCGTTTAGGCCGTGCATAACCCAGTTTGCGAGGTGAACCATATTACAGAGAACGAAAGAAATGGCGTGCATTGAAATAAAGGTGTCAAGCTGTTTGAGATAATCGTCCTGCCAGTTATTTCCGGCGTGAAAACATAATGGCTTTCCGGTTTCTTCGATCATCGAATAGAGACGCATATAACTATCGTGATGCACCGATTTGTAGCGCACGGACGTAACCATAAATCCGATAACGTCAGGGTGATCTGCAAATTCTGTAACCATGCGTTCACACTCTTTAGGTTCGCAGAACGGTAAATATAACAGTGTCTTTAAACGTTTCTCCGCCGGAATTATTCTTTCCATCAAAAACCGATTGTAGGCAAATGCGAGTTGGACCTCGACCCTAGGCTGGGGATGCAACCCAAGTTGGAGCAAGTTTCCCGGAAATAACACCTGATAATCTATATACAGTGCGTCCATTACTCGCCGCATTAGAGTGACATCCCGGTGAACACTGTCATCATCCACTTCCTCGCGGAGTGCCGTCTGGTGAGGTATGCGCCCGCCAACATCTTGATAACGCAACCCCCCCACGTGGTTAGATAATCCAGCGGTTGAACCGGTCCGTTTCTGAAGCTCTATCGCGGTCTGACGGAGCACGGGATCTTCTATATGTGTTACGACTTCTTTCCATGATGCCATCTCTGAGTGATGAGCATCTACATCCACTATTAACCAATCCTTGAAGTTACATTTTTCAGCATACCGGTTAGCGCGCGCAAGGATTTCCCGAGTATCCGTGTTAATATCTATTTCTTTGGGTAGTTCCCGGGTGTTTTCAACTCCAGTATCCATAACGCTCCTCCGCATTTGCGCTGATTAAAGCAGAACCTTCCAGTGCACGTCACCAAAAATTGATAATTGTTCTATTATCTTGCTCAATCTAGCCTGATTGCTTACAGATAATTTTCTGTTAGCAGCGAGACACCGAAATGGCCACTCAAAAGACGATTCGTAAAAGACCTAAGGTTCGTTCAACTGCCCCGGACCCTCGATTTCTGCTCCCACCAAAAGACGACCTTCACTTATTAATTGAAGATTGGGTCGCGGAAGACGTGGGAATACAAGACCTCACGACCAATATAATGATCCCTGAGCAGGCAAAAGCCGACTTTGTCATGAACACGCGGCAAAATATCGTGGTAGCTGGCATAGAAATAGCGGCGGAAGTTTTCCGTCACATGGTCCCGGATGCCAGGGTAAAAGTATTGGTCAAAGACGGAACGCACTTAAAGAAAGGGCGAAGTTTAATGCGGGTGACAGGTCCTGGGCGGGGGCTTCTTACGACAGAACGAACGTCACTCAATGTACTCCAGTTTATGTGCGGGATTGCCACAGCTGTACGCGAATATGCCTCTTTGATCACTCACACCAATGCACAGTTGATCGATACGCGAAAGACAATACCTGGACTTAGAATGCTTTCCAAATATGCAGCCTGCGTCGGTGGTTGCCGACCACACCGATTAGGATTGCATGATGGTGTCCTAATCAAAGACAATCATATCGCTGTTCACGGTTCGATAACCAAGGCGATAGGACAAGCCCGCGCCGTTACTCCCGCCCTCACAAAAATCGAAGTCGAATGCGATACTCTCACCCAAGTCAAAGAGGCTGCCGAAGCCGGTGCGGACGTCATAATGTTCGACAACATGTCCGCCGAGATGATGAAGAAGGGTATAGAAATAATTAACGGACGATCGAAAACCGAGGCATCGGGTGGTATCCGGATTGATACGATTAAAGAAAAAGCTGAATCAGGGGTTGACGTAATCTCGGTTGGTCGCATGACCCAATCGGCGCCAGCAGTCGATATTGGTCTCGATGTTACCATAACAAACTAATCTAATGGACGATTGTGCCGCACAAGACACTACCCAAAGTAAAAATACTCCGGGCACTCTTTTTCTCGTGGTCGGTCCGAGCGGCGCCGGCAAAGATACACTTATCGATGGCGCCCAAAAACAACTCGCTGATAATTGTGCTTACGTTTTTGCAACACGGGTCATAACTCGCCCCGAAAGTTCGGGCGGAGAAAACCACACGGGTGTGGAGCCAGATAAATTCAAAGTTTCAAAGGCCAATGGTGAGTTTATATTAGCTTGGGAAGCGCACGGGCATTTTTACGGCATTCTGGCCAAATACAGAGAGGACCTCAACGCGGGCCGAAACGTTATTGTCAATATCTCAAGGTCTGTCGTTTCAGACGCCCTTTCTCTGCATTCCCCTATTGTGGTGATCGAAATTACCGCACCCGCAAAACTTCTCGCCCAGCGTCTAGCCTCACGCGCCCGGGAAAGCGTGTCAGATATTGAAACGCGTCTTAGGCGCAAGAGCAGCGCGCTTTCCCCAGATATTATAAAGAAAACAATAATAAATGACGGTTTACCTGAAGAAGGTATTAATGAGTTTCTGAGTGCAATTACCAGAAAACCGCCTGAGACCATCGCGTTTCAAACGCGTAAACTAGCGGGAGATTCTCTTAATGTTGACGAATACTCGGCGGTATTTAACGATATGGTCGCGGGCAACTACACGGACAAAGATATCAGTAATTTCCTGACGGCGATTACTGAAAGCTTATCGGATAACGAAACGCTCTCTCTCGCCCGAGCACGAGCAGAATCCGCCCGCCATATTGAGTGGCCACCAGGCCTCATAGTCGACAAACACTCCATGGGCGGCATACCGGGAAATCGGATAACATTGGTAGTCGTCCCCATCGTGGCCTCCTATGGGCTTATCATCCCGAAAACCTCATCCAGAGCAATTACATCGCCCGCCGGTACCGCAGATACGATGGAGGTCTTAGCCAACGTGAACCTGGGCGTTGATGATGTTCAAAGGGTCGTCGCAGAGGCGAATGGATGCATCGCCTGGAACGGCCGCCTCAATCACTCCAGGATCGACACCATTATGAATTCGATAACGCGACCTTTAAATCTTAATTCCCTCCGTTGGTCCGTAGCTTCAATTCTTTCAAAAAAGTTAGCAGCTGGGACAACGCATTGCGTCATAGACATCCCACTAGGTCAAACAGCGAAGGTTCGGACCTCAGATGAGGCTCGGGAACTGAAAGAGCTTTTTCAACACGTAGGCAAGGCCCTGCAAATCGAACTGAAGGTCCGCATAACAGACGGCAATGCACCCATTGGTCGTGGTATCGGTCCCGCACTGGAAGCGCGCGATGTCCTAGCAACCTTAGAGAATATTAGGGCACCATCTGATCTAAGAAAAAAAGCGCTCGAATTCGCAAGTTCTATACTCGCTTTCGACCCAAATCTATCCAATGCCGAGGCCAAAATTAGAGCAGCTCAGATATTGGACAGCGGTGCTGCGTATGAAACATTTCAACGTATGCTCAGAGCCCAGGGCGCGCCCCCGGAAAAAGTAAAAATCGGCACCTTCAATGCCACGGTCGCGGCACCAAAAAGCGGGACGATCAAAATTATAGACAGCCTTTCCCTGGCTGAAGTTGCGCGGGAAGCAGGATGCCCAAAAGATAAAGGGGCAGGACTAGACCTCCAGGCAAAAATTGGAGATCGCGTGGAGGCTGGTGATGCTCTGTACCATATTCACGCGCGGGACGAGTCGGCGCGGGACCGAGCACAAAACAAAGCGAAGAGTGACAGCGCTTTTAGAATATTAGAATCATAGGGCAAAACTAACCATTAGCGGCCATTTGCTGTCAAAAAACCAATCCTCAAAGGTACTTTAGTTAAAGACATCGGGGAATTTCTCACGGACTTCCTTGGCCAGTTCTGGCGAGGTCATAGCAACTTCCGGAAAATCATTGATGTGCTCATAGGGAATACAAGCATCTATAACAACCCGGCTATTGTATAGCTTTTCATCGAAAACCATCGTGTCCAGACGTGATGACCAGGTCCGGTCTAAGATTGTCATGTCGCGTTTAGGGTCTGACCGAGTTCCCATTGCCCAAATCACATCATTGATATCAGTAGGATCAATATCTTCATCTACGACAACAATATACCTGCCGACATATCCAACCGGGTTAACCTGCGATGCGACGAGCCCTACCTGATTAGCATGCCCAAAATATCGCTGTTTTATAGACACTGCTACAAACGTCCGTCCAGACCCGGCTTGATGAACCCAAACACCTTTTACGTCCGGTATCCCAGCCCCTTCGAGTGAATCGAGAAGGCCCGCCGACCGAATAAAACATCTTTCAAACAAGTGGGAATGCGGTGGCTTTTGACTTGCCGCACAGGTCAATATTGGGTCATCCCGGTAATAAACACGCTCGATAGTGATTAAGGGCTCCTCCTTGGCCGCACCCGCATAATATCCTGTCCATTCCCCGAATGGTCCCTCTAGGGCTGTGTCCTCCGGCGAAACCCAACCCTCAAGAACCAGCTCTGAACGCGCTGGAAATGGTAAACCCGTAACTTCACCCGCGATGCATTCTAGTGGTTTTCCGCTTAAGCCGCCTGCCCAATCAAGTTCGGGAATTGAATCAGAGAGTGTATAACGAGCCGCAATATACGTTGCAGGGTCAATTCCGACCACAATCACCATTGGGCATTTCTTTCCTTCGCGCAGATATTTATCGCGTTGGATCCGCCCCTGTTTACCATTCGAAATATAGGACGTCGCTAGCTTTTTTCCATTTAACATCACTCGATAAGTACCGACATTAACACGTCCGGTGTCAGGGTCTTTAGTGATAACACCACACGCAGTCCCAATATACCGCCCACCATCTTTTTCGTGGTGAACCGGTACCGGGAACTTGGTCAGGTCTACTTCATCTCCGCGGTCGACATTTTGTAATATAGGGCCCTCCGTGACCATTCGAGGAGGCAAAGGTTCGTATTTTTTTATCCGTGAACGATAGGCGTCTAACATCCCTCGACGATCGCCCGACGTCTTGGGGTCAATCCCCATTCCCAGAGCGAGCCTCATAGGTGACCCCAACATCCCATACAAACAACGAAAACCTTTTGGATACCCAGGAACATTATCAAAAAGAAGAGCCGGCGATCGGTCGACTTGTTCACGATATAGAACTTCGGTTACAGCACCGATTTCTTTATCCCAATGAGCTCCCGAAACATTTTTTAACTCACCGCCCTCGTCAACAGCGCTGATGAAATCACGCAAATCTGTTTGTAAATACCGATTTGTTATAGATCCATCCATTCAGGTGGTTCCTATCTATTTTTGTTGCGCAAGGCAGCCATTAAGGGTTGGTAAATCCCTTAATGGCTGTTCGGGATAACTATATTTAGTCGCAGAGATGACCCCATTTATCGCGAGCCTCTTTAGCCAGACCCGGAGAGGGAGCGTTCACCGGAGGAAAATCATCCTTCCAATGAAATGGGCGACAGGCATCAATGATTGCCCTGCTATTTGTCAAGTTCCCCTTGGCTTTATCCTCTGGTGGGATCCGCGGATCTAAATGGGTCGACCACGTTCCCCGAATAATTTCAATAGACTCCGCGGGATCAGAACGTGTGAGCATCGCCCATATCAACTCCTCGAGGTTCGAAACATCTATATCCTCATCAGTGACAATGACGTATTTTCCCGCATACGCACCGACATGACACTGGCACGCAATGTGACCAGCTTGTTTTGCGTGTCCCGGGTAACGTTGCTTGATCGAAACACCGATAAGCATTCGTGCCGTACCGACCTCGTGGAGCCATGCGGCCTCAACGTCTGGCACTCCAGCCTTGGCAATATTTTCTTTTAACAATGCCGATCGCGTGACTGCCCGATAACGGGCTAATTCATCTGGTGGCCTTTGTGGAGGGCACCCAAGAAGGATCGGATTATTTCGATGGTAGACTGCCTTGACTTCCATGATTGGCTCTTCACGCATTTTAGAACCATAATATCCTGTCCATTCCCCGAATGGCCCCTCTTCCTTCCGTTTTGTCGGATGAACAAAGCCCTCAAGTACCACCTCAGCATCCGCCGGAAACGGTAAACCTGTGTGTTTGCCTTCTATCATCTTCATTGCTTCGCCCCGAAAGCCACCGACCACATCGAATTCGCACATATTTGGAGGTACTTCCGAACAACCCATCAAAAACGTCATTGGGTCGCCACCGGCAACAATTAAGGCAGGCATTGGTTCACCAGACGCTTCGAACTTATCCCGATGAATACGGCCGTGTTTTCCAGGCGAAATATAAAACCCAACCTCATTTTTACTCTGGACCATCACCCGATATGTACCAATGTTTATCCAACCAGTATCGGGATCCCGCGTAACGTTATAGGAACCCGTACCAATATAACGACCCCCATCGTCTTCGTGCCACATAGGAGTGGGAAACGCCTCTACATCGATATCATCCCCCTCCAAAACATTTTCCAAAACAGGTCCGTCATCCACAGTCACATGCGGGATTTCTTTCATATTCTCCATATAGGCCTGCCGAAAGGCGTCTGTAAGTTCAATCTTCGACAGATCGGAAGGAAAGCCAAGGGTCATGTTCATACGTTTGGCCGCAAAAAAGTTCACGAGTACCCGTGAGCCCTCTATTGTTCCCGGAACATCCTCAAATACGACACATGGCGCCTTTTCATTATGTTGAACAACCTCGCTTGCCATACCAATGTCACGCTCCCACGAAGCTCCCTGAACATGTTTGACCTCACCAAGCTTTTCGGCCTCTTCTAACCATTGACGAAGATCATTGTACGGAATTTTTAATTCATTTTGGGGGGCAATAATTGGACCATCCGACTGCTTCGCCGCTCCTGATTTATCTGCCATAAGCGCGTATCCTTCTCAATTATCCAGGGATTTACAAATTTTAGTCCTTAAACCACTAAAGCATCACTAATCCAAGAATTAGTGAGACGAGACTAAACATGGTTTATAATTGTGACAAATATCATATCGTGATTATATTGATCTCAAAATTAGATCACTAAGGAAAGTCAGTGGATTTCCGCCAACTACAATACTTCGCCCTTGTTGCTGATTCCGGCTCATTCCGTGCGGCAGCGGGGAGAGCCAACATCGCACAATCTGCTTTAAGTCGACATATTAAAATACTCGAGGAAGAGCTTGGCGTAAAACTACTCGAGCGCCATGCACGCGGTATAAGTCTTACCCCAGAAGGCGAACGCATGAAGGATAGAACGAGTAGTATACTTCGCGAGTTAGCCGACATTCGTGATGAAATGTCGGCAACAAAAATTAGCCCTCGTGGTAATGTAACAATCGGCGCCTCGGCAACCTCCAGCAGACTTCTCTACGCACGGCTAGCGGAAATCGTCAGTCAACGGTATCCGCTTTTAGAACTAAACATTACAGAAGGTGCTTCTTATTTTCTTTTAGAGGGGCTTGATACCGGGCGGATCGACCTTGCAATAATGGTAAACCCTGAGCCGCGAACCTACTTCACGGTAGAGCCGTTGGTGACTGAAAGTGTTTATCTAATCGGCTCCACGTCACACTGTAAGCTTCCAGCCGCAAACTGCACTGTCGATTACCTTAAGGGCAAACCGCTAATCCTTTTCTCACGACCTTCAGGAAGCCGAATGATGCTTGAAGCCGCCGCTGCAAAAGAAAACATAAAACTTGATGTTCGGTTTGAAGCCACGAGCCCCGATGTCATAAAAGATTTTGTCCGGCGTGGTCTTGGCTATGGACTAATGCCCTATTCTTCAATCGTGTCAGATATTAAGGGTGGTGAATTAATAGGTTGTCGGGTCCAAACTATCGAACTTACAAGAACACTGATAAAACGAATTGATCGCCCGGCGTCAGCGGCCGTCGATATAATTGGTGATCTTGTGCGATCTTTATTCGTCACGCTCCACAATGAAGGAGTATTTGGAAAATGATGTTTTGATTATACGGTTGCTGTACACCCTTTGGTATACGATCCACGGCCAGCAGCTCATTTAACTTCGTCAACTGGCGTCAATATATTGGAATTTTTCCGTATTGGAAAAGGAAACTGAAAAATCGCATGAAAGAACAAACTCAAAACTATACTCACCACGAAACGCCACTTAATTTATCGGCAAATATACTAAAACCCGAATACGTCTCTGACGTTATTGCTGACACATTACAGAAAATGGATTTCGGCTATGTATTCCTACTACCAGGGGCTAGTTATCGAGGTCTTCACGATTCCCTCGTAAATTTCAATCGGAATATCGACCCACAGATAATTCTTTGTACCAGCGAATTATCCGCGGCATCAATGGCTCATGGTTACGCTAAAGCAACCGGAAAACCATCACTGTGCATTTTGCACGATTTAGTCGGTGTCATGAACGGCTCGATGGGATTGTATAACGCGTACTGTGATCGAGCACCTGTAGTATTTTTAGGCGGTGCTGGCCCGCTCGATCCCGATAAAAGACGTTTTATAGAATGGAACCACTCTGCATCGACCCAAGCCGATATCATAAAAAATTGGGTGAAATGGACTGACGAACCGCCCACCCCGAATGCAACGGTGAAATCAATCTTGCGCGGCAAGGCCATTGCGGCAACTCCTCCAGCTGGACCGGTTTATATTTCCATTGATACTCACATCCAAGAACTACCAATAAACGACGAAATAGAAACAGTAGAACCCAAATTACCTCGATATCAGACCCCTCCCCCCATTGCACCAAATACTGAAAGTCTAGCCAGGGTTGCAGAGATGATAGTGAATGCTGAATTTCCGTTGCTTGTGGGCGGACGTTTTGGCATTTACGAAAGAGTAAGAGAACCGCTCATAAACCTTTTGAACGAAACCGGCGCAGGCGCTATCAACGATCGTGGCGTTTATTGCTGGCCCAGTTCCCATCCACAAAATCTTTCTGGTGATTTAGACGCAATTCGAGAGGCCGACGTAATTCTCTGCCTCGACCCCATAGATATAAATAATATTATGGGAACCTACGCCGTACGAAGACGATCCGACATTCTAGAGACACGGACAAAGGCTCCGCCCCAAATAATAGATATGTCTTTAAACGCGATCGACAACAATTCATGGACTGCGTTCGGAGGCCCGACACCTCCCGTAGATCTGCACCTTGTGTGCGACCCCGAGCACGGGCTGGACTGTCTAATTTCAGAAGTCCGCAAAGTAATTGAAAAAAGCGATACTGACCTAACGCGCATAGAAAATAGAAAAAAGGATCTCGCCCTGCGCCATGAGCGCCTTCGGAAGAAACAACGGGAAGAAGCCCAAAAAGACTGGAATACAACGCCCATAAAAGTTGAGCGAATGATCCATGAAGTATACCAGGCGGTGAAGGATAAGCCTTGGACACTTACTGCCGCCAATCACCGAAGTTTTAATGAAGTTGTTTGGAATTTTCCCGGTGCCGGTAGCTACCTGGGAACCGACGGAGGTGGCGGCGTCGGATACAACGCTTCAGCTGCGATCGGCGCCGCACTTGCCCTCCGGGAACAGGGGCGTTTCTGTGTTTCTCTAGGTGGCGATGGCGACTATCTCATGGCACCTGGTTGTATTTGGTCAGCCGTCCACTATCGAGTACCGATGCTCCATATTATTAATAACAATTCGACCTGGGGTAACGACGAAGTTCACCAAGTCGAAGTTGCTCACACCCGAAAAAGACCTGTGGAAAACGCCTGGATAGGACAAGCGATGAAGGATCCAATTATCAATTTTGCCGAAGTCGCAAGAGGCTTTGGCGCATGGGCAGAAGGCCCGGTACAGACACCCGAACAACTTCAGGACGTATTGCATAGAGCGGTGGCCGAGGTCCAAAAAGGTGGAGTTGCCGTTGTAGATGTTACGACATCGCTTGGGACAATATCATAACACTATACTTTTGAGCTTCTCCAACTCATCGCCAGAAAAACCAATAAGTATGGTATTGGTTATTTTAAAAACAGGCCTTTTTATCAGTGTTGGATTGGACAACATCAATTCCTGGGCGTTAGCCGCGCTTATGCCGTCTTTTTGGCTATCGCTCAGCCTTCGCCATGTTGTACCTCGTTTATTGAGGATATTTTCCCAACTTACGTGCTCACAAAATTCCTGTAATAAGGCTTTTGATAATCCGTCTACCCTAAAATCATGAAACGAGTGTTGTACCCCCATGTCTCCAAGCCATTTAAGGGCTCGCCTGCATTGGTCGCAATTTTTAATTCCATAAACAGTGATCACATCAATTCTCTGAGACTGTTTCATACAAGAAATCTAGTGCTTCCTTACAAAATACCCACATGTTTGCTTCACGGTCGTCGTCATTGGTTTTGATCACGCGCGTTGCAGTTACCGGACCTGACACTGCGATCGCTGCGTGTCCAGCCGGGTCTCCATAACGGTTGCCACTTGGCCCGGCCGCACCGGATTCGCCGACTGCCCAATCAGCGCCGACAATTTCCCGTATAGTTGAGGCGGTAAGGACGGCGTATTCCTCCGTCGAGCCCCGCATTTGTGCCATAGTGTCATCAAATCGTAGCAATCCTCGTCGCGCAGATCGCGTGTAGACCGACGCCCCACCGAGATAGTATGCAGACGCACCCGAAACCGATAGGAGTGAAGCCGAAATAAGGCCGCCGGCCGCTGACTCCGAAACCGCCACTGTTTCGCCGCGTTCTTTTAGAAGTTCTCCGACCCGGAGCCCCAAATTAACAAGTGAAGTCATCCTTATCTCCGCTGGTTTTGGTGGCTTTTCAAAATTAAGTGAACATTTATCAAGACTTGTATCCTAGGTCTCAGGATAGATTTCGATCTTTACCGTTGTGCAGTTGTAGGCGTTGCAAGGAGCAAGAACATCCATCGGACAATTAGATAAACCGACAAGCAAAGGCATCATCGCCTTAAATTCAATATAGTCGCCAGGTTTGGATACTGGATAATCGATAATCCATCGACGCTGGGTACAGTCGTGATGGTAGTTCATAAACAAATCCATCGTATCCGGTATTTCTTCAAACCCAATCCCGTATGGTTCAACAGCTGCCGCTATTATTTCGTGGCAACCATCTTGCGATTCCACTCCGTGGCTTTCGTATAGAAACCGATTGCACATTCTGTTGTGTACATCGTGTACCCCTTTAACCTCCGGCGTATCTTCGGTAATCGTCATCATGGGACGGCAAGTGGTGGACATAAGAGTATCTCCGACAGTCAAGGTGTCACGCGGAACATAGTCAGCCCCAGGCTTGGGAACATAACGCGTTCGCGAATAGGATGTAGACAGTTTCTCTTTTGGGTTGTCCTTATTGAACAGGGCCATGTCGACGACCTGTTGCCCTTCGAGATCTATTACTCGGAGACGCTGCCCTGCGTCGAGTTCTATCGCTGTACCAGATTTGGGTGCAAGTATCTGTTCGAAGATGACGTCCATTGTAGGATCCTCTCATTCAATCCGAGTCGGACGCAGTGTATCCGCTCGTTGAGGTCTTCAAAACCCACCACGGCATTATCATTAAAATTATTAATCCGTTATCTATCAGCGATTTATGTAAGATTTCCGCACCCCAGTTGGATTGTTGATACTTGAATTGTTCAAAAGACAATACCAGGGAGCATCACTAGTTGCGGTCGTTGCGATTTTGCTTGCAGACAAAAGCCTAACCAGCGTGTAATCAGTCCAGTTATTCAAGCTTTGAAAAGGCAATTAAATGGCAACCCTGACACGTCAAAAAACAGCCGACCCTGCCCTCGCATCACACTATATCAAGGACGAGGATGTTACTTGGCAACCGATGTCCGGTTTTGAGGGGGTAGAAATGAAGGTGCTTTACCAAAACGAAAATACAGGCTTGTTTACCGGATTGTTTCGGCTTGCCGCCGGCGCAACCATTCCCCTTCATGAACACACTGACATCGAACAGACCTTTGTCTTAGAAGGTACCTTCCAAGATGAAGATGGCATCGCGCACGCGGGAGATTTTATATGGCGACCGGCGGGCAATCGCCATACGGCACATTCTCCAGACGGGTGCACTTTCTTAGGCATCTTCCTGAAACCAAATATATTCTTATAGGGAGACGCAATAATTAACGAGCTGCGCTTCACATGGATACGTTTTATTCCGATTAAAACATCTTCATGTCGTCACTTGCGACAAATTGTGGAGCCTCTCCCTGCAAAAAGCGCAATACATTTTGTGCGCCCCGGCGAGCCCCAACCACAAGGGCGCCGTCAGTCATAGCCGAGTTATGAGGAGACGCAATGATATTTGGTAAGTCAAAAAACGGAAATTGAGTTTCAAATTTTCCATGACGAACAGGCTCCACCCACCAAGCCTCGAGACACGCCGTAAAATGGGGATTTTGAACGAGATGCTGATATAGATCTTCCTCGTCGACGACCTCACCGCGGGCTACGTTCACTAAGACGGCGTCAGACTTCATGAGCGCCAACTTTCTCGCATCGATCAAACCTTCCGTGTTTCGTGTCAACGCTATGGTGATTACCAAAACATCTGCATTAGCTAACACTCTTTCCGTGTCCGCGAGCGTTCCTATAAAGCTCACCGGCTCACCGGTCTTCCCGGAACGGTTGATCGCTTCAACGTTCATGCCAAGCGCTCGGACTAGACGCCCCACCTCCCGCCCAGCGGCCCCAAAGCCAAGTATCCCACAGGTTCCACCCGCTATCTTTTTAGTAGCCACAAATTGATTAAACTCTCCCTCCATCATTAACCGGTGTTCAATCGGCAAACGCTTCGAAGCAGCGAGCGCCATTGCAACTACGTGTTCCGCCATTGGTTCCGCATAGGCTCCTGCGTTATAGGCTACGAGAATATGTGGAGGAATTTTACTCAGAGGCAAATAATCGATACCCGCCGTTAAACATTGAATTAAGCCGCAATTTTTCAGCAGAGAAACACCGTCTTCACCCAAATCTCGAAGGGGATCGTATGTTAGTAACGCACGAGCAGAGCCGATGGACTCTGTTTTTTGTGGAGTGGAGAGTTCGGGCAGGAATTGCACCTCGGTCCTCGTGCCAAGTGTTTCCATGATGGCATGACGAATAGGTTGAGGTGGATCATGCGTAACGAGTACCAATGGCGTGGTCATGTCGCCGTCACGTCAGTCCCGTATGTCTTGTAAAAATAAACTGGTTGGGACTTCATGCCCCTTTCCAGCTTCGCTGGCCTTGCGATAAACTAATCCGCCCACCGAAGCAAACTGCAAACCCTGATAACCCATGTTGTGGTAGTACGTAATCTGCTCATCAGAGGTCCTGCCATTTTGGGGATCCGCAACCACAGCGCAGTAATCATTATATTCAAGTCGAAAACCTATACTTCCCTCTACCGGCTGAGGGAGCCGTTCCATTTCTTCTTCAGTTCCGGCAATGTAGGCAATCGGCGAATGTCCCATACCACTTTTTATTCTGTCACTTTCGGGCATTTCCACGCCCGCCACCCCCTGACGGACCTTCACATCAAACTTGTCTAGCGCGTCTACACTAATTTCCGCAGGGCCAAGATTTGTAACGTGCATCCCGGGCTCTAACCAATTGGCATCGAAAGTTGGCTCCATGGAATCTGTTGCGGTTGCCAGGATGTCGGCCCCCGCGACCGCTTCCTCGGCGTTGCCCACCGCAACAATGTTAACGCCTAGTTCAACACCCATTTCGTGAGCAAAATGCTCGCGGTTGGCTTTTGTTGGACTATAAACTTTAACAGATTCAACACTACGGACAGCGCAAAATGCCTGTAAATATGTTCGCGCCATCCCACCCGAACCAAGCATACCGACTGCTTTTGAATTTTCGCGAGATAAAAGACGCGCACCAATTCCTGCCCCGCCTCCAACCCTCATATGCTGAATTGTCCCATCATTTATAATGGCTAACGGCTCACCATTCTGGGATGAAAACAAAAACACTAGGCCGCAGTAGGTTCCAGGTTCAACGCAATATTTATCCTCACTCCAACGTCCGGAGGTGTCTGTAGGCCAGGAAACAATATCGGACTTCATACGTATTGAAAAAATTCCATCATGGACGCCTTCCATCGACCCCCATCGATAATAACCATCCTCACGATCACACGGCGCATACATATCTAGGCGCGGCCGATGGGCGGCCTTTCCCGAAGGTATATCCCTAAAAGCGCGTTCCTGGGCATCTATACACTCGCGCATACTAAGTAACTCGGATACAAGAGAATTATCGATAAAGAGCATTTTAGGTCCTTTATTAAACGCGAAACTCGGACTGCACTTCTTCGGGAAAAAGTTCCTCCACGGCTACTTTCCGCTGACAAACCCCTTGTTCAAATCCATACTGTAAGAATGCATCTAAGGTCGTTCGGTTTGCTTCGACGCCATAAGGGAAAAAATCGTCACCAAACAGAGAACGAGCTTTCTTTGCTCCCTCATAACACCAAGCATACGGGACCCGAGTAGCCGTCATTTCCTGTACTCTAAACAAGGCGCGATCTTTTGCCTCGGTAAAAGCCTTCAAAAGATTCTGGGCAATCCAAGGATTTTCCCTAAACACATCCCCTTTTAATGCTATCACATGCATGATCGGAAAGATCCCAGTGTCCTTGTAATATTGCTCTTCTACCTCCTGATAATCTGGGTAAAGATGAACGATGGTGTCCTCACCCAATTCGACAGGAGCCGGCGGATGAGCAGACATTACGCAGTCTATTTCCCCGTCCATTAACATTTTTGTCAAAGATTTTTTGGGTTGTGCTGTATATGAAACGCCTTCAGGTAAGTTTAGTTTAACCTTTTCCTGTCGGCCTGGATCGTTTACACCGGCCTGAATCCATTGGATTTCCTGCAGCGGAATACCAATGTCATGGACCAACCATCCCCTCGTATAGATTGACGCAGTTTGCGCCCACTCGGGTATGCCAACTTTTTTTCCTCTGAGATCATTCGCATTCTGGATCGTGCTATTAGGTAGAACAAAAAGCGAGGATTGGCGAAATACACGCGAAGGAAAGACTGGAATTGCAGTAACAGTATCGTCATCCTGGGATTTTAAAGCGATATATTTTCCAAAAGACATCTCAGACACATCCCATTCACGGAATTTGATGAAACGATAAAATGTTTCCTCTATCTGCAAATTAAGATAACGGAGATCTATACCCTCTGCTTTGATATCGCCGCGCGTCAGGTCTCTTGTATGTTCGTAATCACTTCCCGCGTATGTAAGTGTCAACTCGGACATAGGTTCCCCCAACTTGGGCCCGAAAAACTTGGGGCCAATAAAACGGCATGCTCTACAACATAAGTAACTTAGGCCACTTTTTGGCGCCAACCCATTTTCTTATCAAGTTGATCGCCGGCGTCCGCAATTCCGTTCAGGTAGTGATGCCAGACAATGAGGTTCTCTTCACAAGCGTCTATCACCTCATCTTCCATCCTTAGTTTACCTGCATGTTTGGCAACGGTGTTCCAGCCAAGGTTGGAGTGTTTGATATCCGCCTCTGAATGCATCCCAAAAAACAATCTTTGCCCTTCATCAAGGCCGAACAATTTCCCCCATCGCCTATTTTCGTTGCCGAACCAGCCTTTCTTTCGAATTTCTCCCTTACCATAACCTGGCACGTTTGAACGTTCGGCACATGTATTCGCCATAAGACCTAATAGCCAATGCCGGTTTGTCATCAGGCCGTCCCAAGCCCGCCACGCGAGACGGGTTGAGGGCAGAAGCTTTGCGTTACGAATGTTTGCACGCTTCATCCCACAATCGACACCTAAATCTTCAAGCACCTTCCAATGCGGGCGACCATCACCATGATCAGTATCGGAAACAATCTCCTCGACACAGGCCTCTAATATTCCGAGTTTGACATCCCATTCCGGGCAGTTTGTGGCTACTCTCAATTTAAGAACAGAATTTCGCTGCATGGTATTTTGTCTATGTTGCATCACAAACATATAGGCGCGCCCCTTAGTCATAGGCTCGTTCATAATGCGCGACTGCTTCGAATAAGCGTCGACTACCTTATCTAGTCCCGCAACAGCTGTTTTGGCACTCATTTACGTTTGTCCTTTCTTGATAATAGAACTCATTATAGAGTTGCTGACGCTAACGCTCAAAAAGCTTTCCAACATATCTACCATTAGTTTTTCGTATCCGACCAATAAACTCGCCTCAAATCAAGCGTTTTGCAACTTCCCGCCACTTGAATCAATGCACTCCAAGACTACGTAATCAATGAGCGCGCGTACGGCCCGGGACGCATTGTTTTCGCGGTGAGAGGACGAATAAGCAAAATTTAGTATGCGGTGGACGCGAGGCCTAATAATTTGTGAAGCCAAAAGGCGTCCCGCCTCAACTGATTGTTGAACCGCCGCGAATGGTAGGACCGTAGACCCAAAACCCGCCTCAACAAGGTCGCGAGTCGTTGCAACAGAATCAATTTCGAAACTCACGTCCAAAGTCACTTCGCGATCACGCGCCAAATCTTCTAATAACTCGCGTAATCCAAACCCACGACTAGGTAGGATGAGATTTTTCATACAAACCGTAGCAAATGGGACGGGTATCGCTTCAGTGTCAGTGTCGGCAGTGGAAACTAAATACAGTTCTTCTGTGAGTAGGGGTTGCGTTGGAATTCCACTCACAATGTCGGTGTTATAAGTGAATCCCATATCCAGTGAGTTTTCGTCTAGTCGACGCATAATTTCTTCACTTAATCCCTCAAACAAGTTAAGGGAAATATCGGGATATGATTCGCGACAAGCATTTACGAGAGGTACGGCAAGCAAAGCACTTGCAGTCGGCGTTATTCCTAATGCTATTTCACCGCGGGGCGGGCCCGACAAATCCGTGACTTCCTCCCGAGCTTGTTCGACCTGTTTCAAAATTGCGTTAGCATGCCCCATAAGCACTGCTCCAGCCTCTGTGGGCACCACGCCCCGAGAGTGCCGGTGCAGAAGTGGGACACCGAGTTCATCCTCAAGTTTACGAATTTGCAATCCGAGTGCAGGTTGAGCGACGCGCACCCTATCCGCGGCCCGCGTAAAACTCTTTGCTTCGACAATTTCTACAAAATAACGTAACTGCCGGACGTCCATAAAAATTCCCCCTATATATTTTATATATAACAGGGGCTCACCCTATATCGCAACGATATTTATATAAATGCGCTTACGTGACGCCGTAACCGAACGAAGGGTTTATTTTGTTCCTAATATATGAATAGAAAATCCGCTCTTTTTTCTACTCGACTGGTTCCCCCTTAATGGTAATTCTACGCATCATTCTACGTTCATTCGGATCAAAGTCCGTTCGGGCGTGCATCGCACAGCGGTTGTCCCACATCATAAAGTCACCCACACGCCAGACATGTTCGTAGACAAACATGGATTGCTCACTGTGCTCAAATAGAATTTGTAGAACCCTGTCACTCTCCTCAACCGACAAGCCTTCAATCACGTCTGTCATTAAACGATTTACGTACAACGCCCGGCGCCCGGTTTCCGGATGAGTACGGGCTATAGGATGGCTATAGGAGGGTGCATTGGGATCCACATCGTCGCTTCTCTTTAGGGGATTTCCAGAATAATCATAAATATTATGTGCAGTCTTATCCTTCAACAATTCCTGCATTTCAACGGGCAACGTTTCCCAGGCACGATAACAATTTGCAAATAACGTATTGCCTCCCTCGGCAGGAATTTCCATGGCGTATAAGGTCGAAGCCCTACACGGTATTTCATAATAACATTGGTCGGAGTGGAACCACATATCTCCATTTTCCAATGCTGTCATCATGCCGGTATCAGTAACATTGGTGATCATCATCGTATGGCGCATTTTTTCATTGGCATATTTTCCGGTTTTTACTTCCTCCAATTCCCCGAAATATTTGCAAAAACGCACCTGGTCATCGTTCGAAATATCTTGATCTCGGAACACTATCATCAAGTGCTCGTGCCAAGCCTCTTTTATGGCAGTCAAAGTTGGGTCATCAAGAGGTTTAGTAAGGTCAACACCAATGATCTCCGCGCCACAAGCGTCTGATAGCGGTTTTACAACGATTTCTGAAAGCACCGTCGCCATGTTCTTCTCTTTCCCTTAAAACACGTTTGGTTAATCTACTATATTCCGCCACTCCAGTGCATGCAATTCCAGGAGCTTTTTTGACGACTAACAACCCACTAACAAGCCACAGAAAAATGTCCGGTCATAAGGCAATATTTGCTACAGGGTTTTTCAGCCTTAGCCAGATCCCGATGCTTACCCTAATAGTCCCGCTTTGGGCGCTAGAAATCGGCGCAAGTGCCTTCTGGATCGGGATGGCAATTTCAATGCGTGCACTTCTTTCCCTATTCTTTTCAATACAAATTGGAGCGATCATGGATCGTGTGGGAACGCGGAAAGTAACACTTTACTTGGCATTATCGGGGTCCATTATCGTTCTCCTGTACCCGCTATTCCCGTCAATTACTGGGATACTAATACTACAAGTCATCGTCGGTTTTCTTCATGTTGCAACATGGATTGGTGCACAGGCCCTAGTGGGGCGATTGACCAAAGGCGAACCCCACATGATGGGTCGGTTCACGTTTCTGGCGACGCTTGGAAACTTCCTGGGTCCAACCCTCGCCGGCGCAGCGTTCGATAATTTTGGCCCATGGGGCGCATTCGGCATCGTATCTCTGTGGTCACTTGTACTAGTGATCATTACAATCGCCGTCCCAAAATCTATGGATCAGGGTTCGAAAACCCGCGTTAATATCATTGATATGCTCCCACGGTGGGCACAATACGTGGAAGGTTTTGGATTATTACGAGTTCCACTTATTGCCTACGTTATCGTTATATCAGCGCTTCTCGCCGGGACTTACGCCATGCGTCATACGTTTTTTGCGGTTTACATGGCTGAAATCAATTTTACCAAAACAGAAATTGGATTTATCATCGGATGTATTGCTCTATCAGGCAGTGTGGCTGGACTGTTTGTCGGTTTTCTATCGCGCTGGCTGCTACCGAGTTGGCTTGTGTTGCTTGCCACCGCACTCTCTACAATTTCTTTTTGTATGGCACCGCTTTTTTCAGGTTTTTGGTCGTTGTTGGTTGTGGCCTGCGCCACGGGAACCTTTTCAGGAACCGCCTTTCCCATGATATTATCCGTGTTAACCAGAGGCGTGGAAACAAAACATCAAGGGTTAAGTGTGGGATTACGCGCCACAACAAACAGAACAGCCTCACTGACTGTTCCCGTTGTTATGGGCGCTATAATTGCCGAATATACGCTGGCAACAGGCTTTTTTGCTATGGGTGCCATCATATTGTGTATCGTGTGCGTAATGGGAATAGTGTTAACAAGAATATTGCGGCACCAAAATAAAGAACAGGAGTTAGACGCGTGAATACATACGAAGATTTAACATTGGAAAAACTATTCCGACTTGATGGTGAGGTTGCCTTTGTCACTGGTGGAGGGGACGGTTTTGGGCGAATAGCCGCAATGACATACGCGAATGCCGGTGCGTCAGTCGCTGTGACCGATATCGACAAGAACAAAGCCGACACCGTCGTTTCTGAAATAACTGCGGGTGGCGGACGGGCACTTGCGCTGGAGCTTGATGTCTCAGACCGAAATGCTGTAAAGGCGACGATTGACGAAGCTGTAGACGCCATGGGTGGTCTACATATCCTCCTAAATAATGCTGGGATCACGCGTCGGGGTCCAACGGTCGATATGACTGATGAGGATTGGGACGACGTCCTTGAAGTCAACCTAACCGCGGTTGTAATGGGCTGCCGCGCGGCGGCACCCCACATGTTCAAGCATTCGAACGGACGTATTATCAACCTCTCGTCAATTGTCGGTCTCGTCGGAAACCGGCATTTTGCGCATATCGGATATCAAGCGACCAAGGGCGCTCTCGTCAATTTAACACGAGGGCTCGCGGTAGAATGGGCAGACCAGGGTATTCGTGTGAACGCGGTTGCTCCAACCTTCTTCCGAACAAACTTTAGCGCGGCGCGGATGCAATCCGCCCCAGACCTTGTAGAGGCAATTGAGGGATCAACACCAATGGGACGCTTCGGCGAGCCTTGGGAATTAGCGGGCGGATTGTTGTACCTAGCCAGTCGCGCTTCATCCATGGTCACGGGCGTAACGCTCCCAATAGATGGAGGATGGACTGCCGCTTGATTAGTTTAAATGGTTTATAAAGTTACATAAAAAACAAAGGGTTGCGTATTGTTTCTTTATGGCTGCAATAAGTATTTTTTATGTAACAAGATTCGATTAGAAATGTTTAAATAGACTGGTCTAGCAGTGAGTAGTTGTGCAACATCTTTAACAGTAAGATGCTGGAGAGCGGACTATGGTTAATGCAGGTGATTTCAAACCGCTTTTGGAACAAAGATTAGCGGCTCTTGTCTCTAAACTGAACGAAATTGACGAGGACCTAAAAGAGCACGGCACCGAGGCGGATTTCGAGGAAAGAGCCACGGAGATCGCTGGTGACGAAGTGTTAGAGGGCCTTGGAGTGCAAGGACTCAAGGAAGCTCAACAGATCAAGGCGGCTCTTCAGCGTATAGAGGACGGATCGTTTGGGTATTGCGTCCAATGCGATGAGGAGATCGCTGCAAAACGGCTGGAACTGCTACCTCATACGCCCCTTTGTACTAACTGCATGGCGAACGCGGAATAATCACCCCCACCACAACACAATACGTTAATGCTCTCTAATCCCGTCCACGAAGCAAAAAGTGCACCAACCAGTGACCCAGTGCGGTGAGTGCCTCGTCCCCTCGGTAAAAACCCAAGACCTGAACCCCCAGAGGCATATTGTTGATAGAAAGCAGAGGTAAATTTAGAGCTGGGACCCCAAGCAGAGAAGAGGCTTCACCGTAGACTGGGTTTCCGACAGCCATTCCTTTGGGGGCGGCGCCTGTTTGATTAAGAGATAGAAAACCATCCGCCCGGCCCTTAAACGACTTCCACAGCACGCGCGAGTGCCACGCCCAATTGAGACATTCGGCATAACGATCGGGGTCTGCCTCAGCCGCTGATTTTGCTCTTTCCGCTACTCGGTCACCGAGCTTCTCACTACATGCGTCACTGTACATCATTAAAGGCCAACGCCCTTCATAGGTCAGCATAACGTCTATTTGATTACGCAGTTCCATCAACATTTCTTCTAATACTTCTATCTCAGGGTCTTCGTGCCGAGACACAATTTCTACGCCGCCTTTAGAAAGGTTGTGACACATTTCATTAAATAGCTCTTTAGTCTCGTCCTCTGTTTCCGCCCAACCAGGGGTGTCGAGACGTATCAATCTCTTTGGTCGGGCAGACGAGGGAAGTTCTAAAGATCCCGAAATACTCGGATAACCCGGCTCAGCACCCTGCCGGGACAACCAATACGCCGTCATCCACATATCGTTTAGAGACCCGGAAATTATACCGATGCAGGCCATACTCAGAGCAGAGGGGAAACCACCCAATAAGTTAAAGGCACCTTTTGAGGGTTTGAGAGCATATGTTCCGTTGTAAGCGGCGGGACGAAGAACCGACCCTCTAACCTGAGTACCAATGGCTAGGGGAACCATTGACGCACCGACCGCCGCACCCGAACCACTGGAAGACCCTCCCGGCGTTCTCTCGGTATCCCACGCATTCCGTGTAGGACCGGGAGTGCCAAATGCAAATTCTGTTGTAACCGTTTTCCCAACGATGCAGGCGCCACCACGACGAAAGAAATAAGGGCTCGCTCCATCCCACCGGGTTTGCTGGTCCCGAAACAAATCGCTGTTGTAGCTTGTGACCATGTCCCACGTGTCGAAAACGTCCTTTACTGCAACGGGCATCCCATCAACGAACGAGAGTGGACGGCTATCACGATAGCGCTTTGAAGCTTCGTCAGCGGCAACCCGTGCGTGTTCAAGATTAAGAACGGTGAAGGCCTTTATCGTCGCCTCCTGGGCTTCAATATTTTCAATGGCCCGTTCGAGATAATCTCTCGGCGAATCCGATCCATTCAAAAAAGCCTCTCTAGCATCATAATAGGATAATAGTTTTGTAGTCCGTGGGTCATAGTGCTTCATCCGTTCACCCGCCTTTAGAAGACATAACTACCGCTAACAAACTCGCCGCGTACTCAGACGCCTGCGGCGTCTCCATTAAGCGCGCGTTAGAAAGATACGCCTTACATGTTGCCAACGCGACGCGGTCGCGAGAAGCAAGCGTTTCAAGAACCATTTCTGTTTCAGCACGCAAATCCTCTGCCGGGACCACATGGCTGACAAAACCCGCTGCGTGCGCTTTCTGGGCATCCAACTCTTTAGTAGAGTAGACCATCCAGGCCACAGATTTAGGTAACGAACGATCGATATGAGCAGAAATCGCTGCCGTAGGCGGCAAATCATGTTTCATTTCTGGAAGTGAAAATTTAGCATTGTCGGCTGCTACTGTAACATCACACACCGCCGATGCAGCACAGCCAAAACCATTTGCCCTACCCTGCACACTCGCAACAATTGGAATATCAGCCCCCCTCACAGCGTCATAAAAACCTAAAATGGGCGCTGTAAGCGCATCGCGCATTTCCACAGCATTTTTGGGTGAATTTTCTGGGGCACTTTGTGGGTCTCGGCCGAGACAAAAGTCATCGCCGGTACTTGTTAACGAAATCGCCTTAATGTCTGGATCGCAACCAGCGTCGATTATAAGTGCGGAAACATAATCGAGCATTTCCAGCGTCAACATGTTTCCCTTCTCAGGTCTATCAATCGTTATCCGGGCGATTTCTCCATCCTGATCGAGTTTCAGTACATTCTCCACCTTAATTTCCCTTCGTGTTTTTAGATACAAACTCCCTGACAGCACCGCTCGCCACAAGTCGAGCAACCTCTTCTTCATTTGCGCCAAGCACATCGGTCAATATTTCCACAGATTGGGCACCAAGCTTAGGCGGATAGCTATGGCTATCCATCGTTGTCCGAGACATTTTAATTGGATTCCCAGCAACCCGAACCGTTTCGCCCTCTTTCTCCTCTAGAGACAACACCATATCTCGATATAGAACCTGCGGATTAGAAAATGCCTTTTCGAGGCTGTTGATTTCACCCACAGGGATCTCCGCCGCAAGCAACCTCGGCACCCAATATTCCGCCTCATGAACCATGAACGAACCTTCAAGTATTGGCCATAACTCGTGACGGTTTGCGTAGCGGTCCTCGTTTAAAATAAAACGACGATCCTTCTTTAGTGCTGCAATTTCCAAAACGTCACAGAGGGACTGCCACATCCTTTCGGTGTTGGCCGTGATTACGAGCGATGTGCCGTTGGCGCAATTAAAGCCACGGTATGTGGGTATAGAGTCGTGTCCCCACCCTTGGCGACCAGGATTAATGCCTGAATGGAGAAAATAAGCAGCCTGATAGCACAGCATTGACACCTGACAATCTAACATTGAAATATCAATGAACTGTCCCTTTCCCGATAGCCCTCTCTCTTGCAACGCTGCAAGTGAACCGATAACAGCGTACATCCCTGCACTCAGATCACCAATCGGAATCCCAGAACGAACCGGGGAACGCCCCGGTTCGCCGGTCATACCCATACCGCCGGAAATAGCTTGAACGATCATGTCATAAGCTGGACGATTTTTATCAGGTCCATTCTGGCCAAATCCACTTATTGAGGCCCAAATTATTCCGGGATTACGGGTTGCTAAATCATCGTAGTTCAAACCCAAACGTTCAAGTACACCGGGCCGAAAATTCTCCAATAGAATATCACTTTCGTCCGCCAGGCGTTTTATAACGTCCAACCCCTGGTCATTCTTCATATCAACGACAATGCTTTTTTTGTTTCGGTTGATAGAGAGGTAGTAACAACTATCCTCACCAACAAAGTTGGGAGGCAAGACCCGCGACCAATCACCGGCGGGGGCCTCCACCTTTAACACCTCGGCTCCAAGATCAGCTAAAATCATCGTCGCGTAGGGTCCAGCTAGGAATTGCGTCAGATCTAGAATGCGCAACCCGGTGAGAGGGCCAGGCTTATTCTTCTCGGCATCCCTTATAGTGTCGGAGTCATCTGTCATCCCATTATCCATCAAAATTTGCGTCCAAAACTAATGGGCTGGTTTCCTCTATTAAACTACTTGAGCCAACACCTGCGGTGAATTAGAGGATAAAACTTATAGCGCCCAGCGACCCTAACTCCTCGGCATCAAGGATTACCCTTCGTTCTGATATCTTTAGAGTGTCATCAATTGACACGATAGTATGAATATATCGTCCCACATAAACTCCACTTTTACCTCTGAGTCTGTAGCGGTGGACAGAAAAATTGGAGCTAACACGTATGACGCCATCGATATTGTCCAAGATACGTACATTGGTGATTAATCTCCGCGTCCGCGATGGCGGAAATTCGGCATGGGCTTCGCGGCTTTTTAATCTCTTTACACGCCCTTTAATTCGTTCAATGTCATCGGCAATTATGAAAAGCGTCGTTTCCGGGTCACTATCAGGCCTCTCATTGGGGGGCACCAAATATCGTGCGTCATCAGTCAACAGTCCCATCCAACCGTCAAGATCCCATTCATCAAGTAAGGCGGCTTCCAAATAGAGAAAATCCTCAATAGGTCCCCTATCCAGATTGTCTATGGTATTCACGGAAGATTACTCCGCCGCACTCACTGCGGAGCCAGCATCTACCATTAACGTATTCCAACGTCTCCAGAACGTACGTAAATGCAATTCATCTGAGTTAAGTTGCTCGCCTTCCTTTGCAATACCCCGGGTCATCACGGACCAAGGCACTTCTTTAATGGTCGACGTAAGCCCCTGCTGGACTTGTTCAAGCGCCTCGACGTCGTCGGGGGTCGCAAGGCCGCCGGGCCCATAAAACGTTAGAAATGAATCTAGTCGCACTTTACGCATAACAGGATTTTCACCTACTGGTCCAAGTGCCCACGCTGTCACCTCCATTTGATCGGCCGCAACGGGCCAAAATGTTCTTATTGTGACGGACGAGCCATCATTTATCATCAAATTTGGAAAGACAAATAAGTTGCGATTAGTGTTAGCCACCCTTTCCGCCCGCGCTTCTCCCAGACGGGCAGAAAGTTCTGCTCTTGCGGCCTCGACAACCGGCTTTGCTTCTTCGCCATAAATCGAAATCCATGCGGCAACTGGACGCCCGCGAAAGTTAATATTATCGATTACAGCGTTACCATTACCAAGATTTTTTCCAATCCCCCGCTTAGGCAACAACAACCCCTTTGGCACCTTAGTATCGACACCGGCATCTTTCATATATTCCAGCCAAGTCGAATGCGTTGAGTGAAGATGGTAATCGTCAAAGGAGTTTTCAACCAGAAGCTTCCAATTGGCCTGGATATCGTATTCCTGAACTCCAGTAACTACCTCCATCTTTCCATCTGGTGCCTGGTCGACAACCAAATCTATGTACTCTTTCGCACCTGCTAGATAGCTTTCTAAATCGCGAACTCTCTCGTCAAAGCAGGCAAACCAGAAGCCACGATAATTTTCAAAACGCGGAGCTTCGATCAGCCCAAGCTCCGAGCGGTCAAAGGTGTCTGGGTAAGCATCATCCCCTGGCACCGAAACTAAGCTTCCATCATTGTCATAAGACCAACCATGATAGAAGCAATAAAAACGTTTTGTGTTGCCGGCACGTTCCCGGCAGATACGCGCACCCCTGTGCCGACATGTATTAAGAAAAAGCCGCATACCCCCGTCCGAGTCCCGGGCCAAAATGGCGGGGCGTCCAGCAACCGTCCGGGTTAAAAAATCACCCGGTTCCAACACCTCAGACTCATGCCCAGCGTATATCCAGCACTTATCAAAGATACGTTCCTTCTCTACCCGCAAGACCTCAGGGTCTATCAAAGCCCCTCGATTAAGCCGAAAATCGTTTAGGTCTGGCCTGTCAACAATATATGGTTTCTCTGTCATAACCGCAGACTTTTATAGCAAAAAAGTGTGCCTACTCATTCGGCAGCCTCGCGACCGGGCAGTACCCAGTTAGGTCGAATATAATGGCAGGTATAGCCATTGGGGATTCTTTGAAGATAATTCTGATGCTCAGTTTCTGCTTCCCAAAAATCCCCTAGTGGCTCTACTTCCGTTACGACTGACGCCGGCCAGAGACCCGAAGCGTTGACCTCCGCGATTGTCGCCTCGGCGACCTCTCGCTCAGCAGTATCAGAGTAGTAAATGGCCGAACGGTAGCTAGGCCCCATGTCATTACCCTGTCTATTAAATGTTGAAGGGTCATGTATCTGGAAGAAAAAGTCCAAAAGAGCCCTAAAATTTGTCTTATCACGGTCGTAATTAACTTCAATCGCTTCGGCATGATTGCCGTGATTATAGTATGTAGCATTCGGCACTTCTCCACCCGTATAACCGCAACGTGTGGACACAACGCCGGGTCGGTGGCGAAACAATTCCTCCATACCCCAAAAACAGCCCCCAGCAAGTACAGCGCATTTGGTTGTCATCAAGTTTTCTCCATTAATACGGCGTCACGATAGACAGTAATATAAGCATTTCCTTAAACAGGTACTACTGCTGTTGTCTCAATCTCAACCTTAGCACTATCCTCCATTAAAGCGACGACCTGCACGGCTGCCATTGCAGGATAATTCTTCCCGATTATGTCGCGGTAAACGGCACCAACTTCTGCAAGACGCAAAAGGTATTCATTTTTATTAACAAAATACATCGTCATACGGCAAATGTGTTCAGGTCCCGCGCCTCCTTCTTGAAGAACAAGCACAGTGTTTTCTAGGGCTTTTCGGAATTGATCCACAAAATCAAGGCTTTCGAATGTTTCCTCATGGTTCCAACCAACCATACCAGCAACAAAAACCTGTCGACCTTCGGCCGCTATGCCGTTGGAATAACCTTTTGGACGTTTCCAACCGGGTGGGTTTAGTTGATCCATTTAGATTCCTTCATTGTAAAAACTTGCGAGTAGTGTCAAATTGTTTTAAGCTTAAAATAATGTTAAAGCAATCGGCTCTGTAATGGCACAGTACGACAACGTAACGCACAGCGCCCCCCCAGACGGAAAAATTTCTGGCAACCCCTTAAGGGGACAGCATGCACTTGTAACCGGTGCTACTCGGGGAATCGGAGCGGCAATTGCGGAAACATTAGGACGTTTGGGCGCGAACCTCACACTGTTAGGCCGCGACACCGAAAAACTGCGGGCCAAATCGGCAGAGATTAGCAAGAACTTTGGTGTTGAGGTTTATATTGAGACGGCGGATATCACAGATGCAGAAACAATGGAAAATGTTGTGCACAACGCCGTCGCTAGTAACGGCGCCATTTCAATCCTCGTGAATAATGCGGGCATTGGTAAAAGTGCGCCATTTAAAACCATGAAGCGCGACGTCTGGGACGAGGTAATCCGAGTAAATTTGACCGGTACCTTCATTTGCACGCAGGCAGTGATACCCTCAATGCTGGAGTCTAATTACGGGCGCGTCATAAATATCTCGTCCACCGCGGGCCTCACAGGGTACGCCTACGTTACCGCTTATAGTGCTGCCAAGCATGGTGTTGTTGGTTTGACTCGTTCGCTCGCACTCGAAGTTTCTAGATCGGGTATTACAGTAAATGCCGTTTGTCCGGGTTACACAGAAACAGA
>JAYZFO010000027.1:0-30663 GCA_036336685.1 Pseudomonadota bacterium | reverse complement strand
ATGCTAATTCTAGAGCATGCGGTTTTCGCTCGGCTAGAACAAAAAGCATTCGCCTGGCGCCCTTCACATTCATTTTCGGACTGAAAACGGGCAACGCTTTCGGCAGCCGCACGGGAACGGTCATAACGACTATCCTCAATTTTGAAAGGGACCCACTTACCCACTTTGTCGAGCCCTATGCACTATGACAGGATAACCTATGAATACACACCAACTACCATTCCAATATATGAAGAAGAGTTATGGCAAAATATAAAAAATCTAAGGCTAAAGAATACGCCCACGAATTTTTGCGTGGTATTTTTGCGGCTAGCATGACGCCATTTAATTCCGACGGAACAACGGACGAAGAAGGCCTTCGTGCTAACCTTCGTCATTGGGTCGATGACCTTAAGATCGCAGGGCTTTTTGTTAATGGAAAACAGGGCGAATTCTTTTCGATGACACTTGAAGAACGCAAACGGCAATTTGATATCGTGGTAGATGAAGTTGGCGATCGTTGCCGGACTGTAATGTCTTGCTCCGATGAGAACTTGGATTACGTTATGGAACTGGGTCAGCATGCCCAGGACATTGGTGCCGACTGGATTATTGTGCATGCGCCGCCGCTCTACTTCCATACCAACGTCGATTCAGTCCTTAAAGAATATTACCGATATATTGCTGAAAAGTTGGATATCGGGGTCGCGATATGGCACCAACCCGATTACAACTACGTCGTTGAGCCCGAAGTTTGCGCTGAAATTTCGGAACTACAAAATATAGTGGCGATTAAATACAGCGTAGACCGCGAACGTTATTCTCGCCTAACGGACATGACCCGTGGACAATTAATTGTCAGTACATCCTCGGAAGATGCCTGGTTGGAAAACATCACTGAGCTTGGCTGGCAAGTTTACCTGTGTTCTACGCCGCCTTTCTTAATGCAAACCAAAGTTGACCAGCGAATGAATGAATATACCGCGCTCGCTATGGCGGGCCAGGTTGACAAGGCCCTTGTGGTTCGCGACAGCTTAAACCCGGTTCGTGAAGCGCTGAAAGGCACGCGACCAGCGGACAAACCTCACGCTCAACAAAAGTATTGGGCAGAATTGTTGGGTCAGGTGGGTGGCTCGGTTAGGCGCCCACTCCTAGCACTATCAACGGAGGAGAAGGCTACTATTAAGTTAGCCTTTTCATCATGTGGCCTCAAAATTGGATCTTAAAACATGCATGCAATAATTATTTAAGTGAGACTAAAAACCATATGGTTCAATATTGAAAAGCTATTGGATACATTCCCTTAATTAGGGTCGGGTTCGTCGGCTTTCAATATACCCGCACGTTCAAGTACTCGCCTGAAACTGTGCGGAACGAAGGGATGCATTCCGAGTTCGATCATCCGCGATTGATCCAGTGTCGTTAGGGCTTCGCGCTCCTCATCGGTAAGCTCTGTGATAGCGCTAACGTAGGACTTGGGATCGGCGAGATACCGCGCACGCTCATCGTCGTCCCGGGCCAGGACATGCAGGGTTTCCGCTAATTTGACCCGTTCTGGATGGATTGGAGGATAGTGTGGAGTATAGGTTTCTGAACGTGGCGGCATTGTCCACGCGACCGTGCCATAGTTATGGTGCCACGTGGGTTCAAAATTTGTAAAATCCGGCGATCGCTCTCCCATCATGCCCGCAGCCACACCCCAGCACCGAAGCTCAATATTACCAGTCTCATCTAACCGACGTTCATCAAGAGCCAACAAATAGCGCAATTCTCCGCGCTCCATCATACTCATAAAATACTCGTCAAACTCGTTATCGGGTCCTGGGTCGCGATACCGCGGTGTCCCGGGAAAATGTGATAACCCGCCACTGCAAACGATGACGGCACGCAACCCTAAAGCCTTTACGCCGTCGGCCAAAGCCCTACCAAAGCTAAAACAACGTTCCATGGACGGTTGTGGCGGAACATACGCATTTACGAAAATTGGGATCAACGGCACCGCTTCAACACCAGTAAAGTCTATGGGTATGGCAAAGGCATAGTCTAGCTCTGCATTACTACTGAAACCGGGATCAAAGCCACTCCTTTGAACGTAACGAAGCAATGACAAACTTTTTTCACTTGCGACCGGGTATGTATACTTGCGTCCGGCAAAGGAACCGGCCGCGGTTTTTCCAATATGCAGCGTGAAGCTTGTCGTACAGTGCAGGAGAAATTGATTGGCGTGATCATTTCCGATGACGATGCAAATATCCGGCTTCATTTCCATGAGCTTTGCACCGACGTCACGGAGCATAGCCTTCATTCGGCCAACCAATTCTTTATCTTCGGAATCCGGCAGTGTCCACAACTGCGGCGCATGCGCCGTGCACACACCACCCAACACTCCAAACTGCGGCATAAAAGTTCTCCCTTAGTATTGGCAGTCTAGAGCATCCGCACCCGTCACAATAGTCTCGCCGAAGGCCTATAGATTAGTTCCCAGGGCCGAATGGAGATGGCGAAAGGCTGAGGTGGAGAGGATGTAAGTTCTACTCAACAACGACGTGCCTTAAACATATCACTTTTAGACTGTTTCACCCTGGACCCGAAGTGTGTCGGCGGACCGCATTACGTATTAAGAACAACCACTTTATGATTAACTCTCAATCCCGGGGATCGCGGTGACCTAGGGAGGCTCTGGTCATCGCGATCCCGCAAGGTGCACGGAGATTTGCCCAGCCTTAGCGGGGAGCGTCGAACGACTGGACGATAGCATATTCAGATAGAAACAAGGCAAAATTAGGGCCGTGACGGGGTAAAATTTAGGCAGCGTCCCTTTTATCTTGGGGTGGATGCGGCGGCATGGCCGGTTTTGATTACCCGGTACTTCCAATCAACCCAATTACTTCGCAACACAGATGTATATTGCTCTTCCTCATAGAGTATAAAATCAAATGGCTCACTCTGTCCTGCAGTGATCCTGAGCACGTACTTGGGTACCTTTCTGTCATTGGCCTCTGTCATGGCCTACCCCGTTGGTCGGGATTTGTTTTGCCAGTGGACGGTGTCGCTTTTTGCGGTTTTTCGGACACCGAACGTGATATGTCCCCAATCAGAACCCCACCACTTTCAACACTTAACTCACCATAGGAAACATCCCCTTCCAGGCTCCCTCCTCTCTCAATTTTGAGTTTCCCTGTAATCTCAGCGCTTCCTTTAAATTGGCCTGAAATCGACAGATCCATCGCGATTGTGGTGCCTGTGAGAGAACCCTCCGCCACTACGTCTACAGACTTCGCATTAATTTCTGCGTCCACAGTCCCGTGGATTATCACCTTTTCCGCTTCCTCAATCTTACCCGACAAAACAACCCCATTGCCGATTGAGAGGATGCTGGGCGGGCCCGTTATCTCCTTGGTCAAAGCCTCTCGTTCTTCTGGAACGAAAGTATTTTGTCGCGGTTTAGAATCTTTTTGGAATGTCGGCTCGGGCAGGACGGGGCGTTCTTTTCGTGATGCAAAGTTGGGAATATTGAGACCGGTCATCGTAAAACCTTTTCCTGACACTAGACTTTTTTCCATATAACACTCTGGACGAGTGCTAATTTTTGCATCATGGAAAACTACGTTGTCAGATTTAGGGCAGCATTAAGGTTTTTTTGTGGCAATACCTCGCACCAATCGAATACGAACAAAGTTTACGACAAGAGTGTGCCCACACCGGACCCCTTAATCCTCTGGGCCGAACTCTTCGAGGTACTCATTGCGCCGTTCGCCGAGGCGCTGGCGTATCGCCCCTCCAAATTTCTTCATTGCCTTAAAATCGGTAATCGTTAACCGGTTACTCAGTCCCGCCTTAAACGCGGGACGTGTCTGGATACGGCCCCACCATGCCCCTACCCGTGGGCGACCCGATATCCAGAGTGGGAGGAGGTTCATGTATTCAAGACGAGCGGCATAGGGTGCGAGGTTAATGTCCGCAAGCGTGTACTGATCGCCGGACACCCAGGCGCGTCCATCGCCAAAGACGTTTTCAAGCTTTCGAAAGAGGGTTTCGTAGGACGCGACGGCGTGAAAAACATGAGCCGCTTCAACGCCTTGCTCGAACACTGCTCGATCCCGTTCCCGTCGCTCTGGATCACCAATGTTCCAAAACTGCCGCTCACGTTGGTCGTCCGTCATTTTCCTCATTCGTTCACGAAACATGGCGGAAAAGCTGAGTGCCACGATACCTTCGTGAAGTCCTTCGTCGACCGCCTTCGTCCACACCCGCATGGCAGCGAGATCCGCGGGTGGCGCCGGCTTGAGGGAGACACCGGGAAACACATCATCGATATATTCACAAATCAAGGTTGATTCGATCACCACAGAGCCGTCGTGAACCAAGGTTGGGACCACCCCTTTGGGGTTAAGGTGTAGATACTCGGGGGCATATTGCTCCAGTTTAGGAAGATCAACGACGCGTTCATCCCATTCAATTCCTTTTTCATACAAAGCGAGGCGCACTTTTTGGGAGCACACCGAATTATTGAAGTGATATAATGTGAGGGGCATGACTTTTCCTTCGTGGATCGTCTTCAATTATGCATAGTCCAGGCGACTACCTTAAACTGCTAACAGCCCAAATTGTTAACGACCGCTGTTGAAATGCAACGTTTTGCTCCGGCTCGGAAATGAATTAACCGGATGAACTGTCGCCCAAACGTACTTTTATTGTTCCAGGCTCAGAAGTAAATATCTTTCAATCGATAAGCATTGGACATTGACGACCCAACTCCGACAAGAACCAAAGGCGCCATAAAACACAAACCCTATCTTGCTAACGTCACGTTCTCACCTGTAACCTAGTAGGCAAGAAAGTACGGTATGTTTTCTGTTTATTGATATCGAAAACATCATCAAATATTTGGAGGGAAAACAAATGGAGAGCATGTTTAAAAAGTCATTCGATGAGGCTGATGAGGTTAAAAACCCGCCAAAAACGCACGCCGCGACCGTAAAACTGGGCGATATAAATGCCACTAAGATTGTTTTGGAGCCCGGTTGGAAATGGTCTGAGTGCGTCAAACCCGCCGTCGGAGGCGATAGCTGCCAGGCTGGCCACGTAGGCGTGATCGTCCAAGGTAAACTCCACTGCGTTCACGATGATGGCACCGAGGTGGTCGCTTCAGCGGGAGACGCATACTACTTCGCTCCCGGGCACGATGGTTGGGTTATCGGTGATGAACAAGTAATCGGTTATGAATTTGCACAAGATGCGAAAAACTTCGGGCCCTGGAAAACCGCCTCATAAGTAACGGCTTACTGGACCGTATACGGCAAAAAGACGGCCCTACCGCCAGGCTTTAAGACGAGACCATAATATTACCTCGAAGACGGGGGTCCCAGAGCTGTGTCCGTCTGCCTTCTCAAAACTGGTAAACCATGCAGTTCTTCCATACTTGGGGTCATTAAAGTCACGTAAAACGTCAGCGAACCCGACGTTTTTTCCCTCAAATTTAAAAGTCCAACGGACCTCGTTGTGATTGATTAATGTGACTTTCACGGTGCCCTCAACATATTCTGAGGTCTTTTGTCCGGTCCTTATTTTTTCTAGAAGAGCACATCCGATACGCATGTCCTTGGATTCTATAAAAACCCGTTTCGTGATGTTTTGGTTTTTAACATTGTCAGTTTGGTCAATCGCAATCATTCTCTGAGCAGTGACTTTATACTTTGAGCGGAACGTCAAAGAGGAACTGCTCTTCACACTATGCTTCTGAGCACTGAACTCGGAACCAATCAGCTCAAAGTGTTGCGAGATAGAGCCACAGAAAGCCTCGCTCGAGGTCGTCCCTCTCCCGATTGTTACCACGCCAAATGAACCGTCGTGCAACCGGAAAACGCCCGGGGATTGTCGATTTTCTTCTAAATATTACTCGGCGGGGGTGGCTGACACTTCGCTTCCCGTCATCATGCCCAGGTACGGGGTCGACAGAACCATACTCAGTGCAAACGTCACATTTCTCATAATGGCAGTTTCCCGTTATTTAGAGCGCGGTAGGTCAATCAGTAAATAATCGTACTACAATATAGGCCGGACACATAGTTTTCGCGCGACTCTCTTCACCCCGCTCACGGTTCTTCCTTGTCCACCATTTTTCCAAAGAGTAATTTAAGCGCCCAGATCATCGCGGCGCCGATAATTGTCCACCAGAATATTTCCTCACTTTGAAATAAATACAGGCCGTGGATATCCAAAACCTCGCGTGCCCCGATACCAATGAAAGCAATCCAAAAAAGCATGATTACCAGGGAAATTCGCGTCGAATTCTTCATAGAAAGCCCCTTCCTCTGCTCTTAATTATATCGAACCGTCGGAAATTGACGAGGCCGTATAAAAAATAACGGACCTCACCGTGGATCGCTGACGTTTATGCATCCCTAGGAGCAGATAACGTGATTAAAGTTACTGCAAAATATACGACATTCCCAATTTCCAGAAAACTCAACTCAACGCCAAAAAGGGCCTAACGTAATGTTTTTAAATCTAAAATATGGTCGAGGCGATAGGACTTGAACCTACGACCGCTTGACCATCAGCCTTGGTTACTTATTGATTCTATTACGTTATTATAACTTTTCGTTTTTATTAACTAATTTTCGCGCAAAAACATCGTGTAACCGAAAATAGTCTAAGAAGAGCACATTTAGCAGAATTCTTTGCCCAAAATTGCCCCACCCCTACTACTGTTTATTTAGTGATCCCTCCGTTTTTCAAAGGTCCGCACGGTCAATAAAAATCGACGCCCTAAAAGACCGCGTCCCGTAACTAGAAAAGTTATCCTGTAAACTAGCTAATAGCTGGAGCGTTTAATATGAGAATATCTGCCCGAATAAGCTGGGAGGTAACGTTGATTTGGGTAGCTTTTATTGTTATGGACGATGACGTCCTTATGGACTTCCACGGTATGGATTGGGACGGTGCCAATCCTGTGGAAGTTTCAGGATATGAAAATTAAAATCTTTTGAGAAACGCACCCTTGGTACTCGAGATCTATTGGGAAGGCCTCTCTCGCAGGGTTTTTAACAGTACTTTGGGGTTCGGCATGTCCGGTCTGTTGCAATCCAAAACCTAATTTTTAAAAAATTTTGCGGCGTTTTCATACAGTATTTTCCGTTTCTGATCCGTTGTAATGTCATCTCTTGATATTATTTCCGCTGCCGCTTCGTCACGGCCTTCGCCGTGTGGAAAATCCGACGAATAAAATATCTGAGTATCTCCGAGCAAGTCCAGTTCCTGGGGCAGTGTGGCATCGTTCGCCTCAACACCAAGGAAAATACGGCCGGATCGAATATAGTCGTCCACGGTGTTTTTCGGAAGCATTGACGGGTTGGCCATGCGCTTTCTGTTGACTTCCTGGTAATGTTGCATTCGGCCCACGGAATAGAATATCCATTCACCTCCAAACTCCAGAAACGCCACGTTTAATCCAGGGTGGCGATCCAGCATACCGTGCCCAACGAGTGCAACGAACGCAAGTTGGGCGGGCATGGCTTTCCCAATCATGTTTGCGTCCTGAATTGAGTAACAAAGTTTATCAAATGGCGTATAGCTCATCCCCATATGCACACACAAAGGCAGTCCTGTATCAGAGAACGCCTCCCAGGAAGACCTAAATAGTGAATCTGAAAGCATGTGTTCGCCGGCAGTACCGAACACGACTGCAGCAGATGCTCCCAGATCTGCCATTTCTGAAATCGCTTCCAATGACTGACCGGGATCGCGTAACGGAAGTAATCCCGCCCATTTCAGCCTGGTAGAAACCGACTTGCACTGAGTGGCCACATAACGATTGTAGGCCCTGAATAGAGCGGCTTCGAAGCCGGCGTCGATGGATGTTGCGGCATATGACGTACTCGGGAATAGAAACTGTATATCTATCCCCATATCGTCCAGTGCCTTTACGCGAGCATCTGGGTCTGAAAGGTCCACGACCCCGATTGGCTGGGGTAACCCGGAAAAATCCCCTGCTTTATCGGGTGTGGCACCGTATTCTTCCATCGTCATGCTCGGAATATTTGATGCGTGTGTGCCCGCCCCAAAGGGGTGAGGTTCCAGCTTTCCATCCAGCAGCCAAGCAGATTTCCAACCTCCGAGATCAGCCGAGTCGCCGATCTGTACCGGACGGGGTCGTCGAAGCTGGTATTCCTTGGGGAGGTCCTGCCACATTTTTGGACTCATCATCACGTGTGCATCCGCGTCGTATATTTTATAACCATCCAACATTGTTTTACCTGCTCCGATTTCATGATTTGTCCCGACGGCGCCTGTCGCCAGTTGGGATCGGGGGGTTTAGGTTTCTTAGTTGTCTTCACGGTGAAATCCATCGCGTAATAAGACCCCGACATTCTGCCACATCATCAAGCACCTCGCGAAGCCTTTCTATGCGATAGCGATCCGGCCAGCCAGCGCTGGGATGAACCGAGGATGAACGGTCAGTTCAGCGCCGATTAATGAGGCCGTTGTTAGAAAGATTAATTCCTCCCTACTTAGCCGCTTTCGGGCGGCTTTTTTTACACGGTTGCACCGTTGGCACGTGGATAGGGAGACTCGGCCTGTCCCTGTCGAAGAAAAACCGAAAAAATCGTTTCAAAGACGCCCAATGCGGCGTCCGCACAGCGGCAGAGTTGTAAATTCGTGGCGGTATTAGTTAGTCACTAACCATAAGATTATAAAAACTCTGTTTGATGACCTCTGCGCAATTTTCGCTAGCCAGATTGCAATTTGTCAATCTTGCGTATCTGGGTCTTATTTCGGACAGTCTTTGCCAGTAAAGAAACCCTTGATTTCACAGCCAGACAATGTCCCGGATTTATCGCAGTCTATGAAGTCAAAAGCCGCCTTCACCGGCCCGCCGGCTTCATCTCGCTCAATTACCCCGTTATTGTTCTTGTCAGCCGCCTTGCCGCGCTCGTTCAACGGACAGACAATTTTCTTAACCGCTTGCGCCGTCGCAGGTACGGAACCCGGCCCGAAATAGATTGCTGCCGCAATAAGCGCCAGCCCACAAAATACTGCCTTTGGCATATCGAAATTCATTGGTCTCTCCCGAGATTAAAAGGACTTAACTTGGCGAACCTTTTTGACACTGCAAACGCAGCGACGACGGAGCCATAAAAGATCGTAACCGGTGACCGCCTTATCTTCAAGCGCACCGATCTCCATGCAAGTTATGAGAACTCTGCTTATACGCTGAAGCACTCGGCGCGTCTGGAAGGCCCTTGATACCATCGACCTCACAGCGGCGTTAACGGCGACGCAAGACAATGCCGAAAAGGTCGGTTTGGAGGCTGCTTAATTCTTCAACCGCGACAAAAACCGCGACACTGCCAAATGACGCGTCAAAACAGGGTTAGTAAATTTTGTCTAACCCATTGTTTTTATTAACTAAAAGAATGGTCGGAGCGATAGGATTTGAACCTACGACCACTTGACCCCCAGTCAAGTGCGCTACCAGACTGCGCCACGCTCCGACAACAATTTTCTGAGCTTTTTATCCACCCACGTCAATTAAAAAGTGCAAATAGCGTAGCCTAACCCATATAATAACCTATAAACTGCAGTTTGATTCCAGGCTCTTCTTGTTACTTTTGTGGCTTATTAACCTTGGCCTTAATGACCAGTGTTTTGCTGCACAAACAACGATAAACTGCCACCTTTTTTTGGCCCCCTTACAATGCTTCCATCCCCGTAGGATAATGTTAAAAACTCTGTGTAGATTTATGAAGGCAGGTCCATAATGCCACGAAAAATGCACCTCGGTTATGACCTCTCGTGGACGCACCTTGAGGGACGTTGGCGGGCGCCCGGTTCATGGAGTCATACTGTTTTTCCTGATATCCGCCTCTACAAGGAAATGGCGCTAATTGCTGAAAGGGGACTACTCGATTTTATCTTTTTCGGAGATGGTTCGGGTATACCGACAACTTGGGAAGGCAAACGTGACGACGCTGTAAAATGGGCGGTGGGCTGGCCCCGTCAGGATATGAGCCCTTACATCGCTATTATGTCAGATATAACCAAACATATCGGTTTCGGGCTTACCTATTCGTCTACCTTCATGCACCCCTTCTATGTAGCACGACTGCTCAATTCCCTAGACCACATTACAAATGGTCGAATAGCCTTTAACGTCATCGCCTCTTCGCGCGCCGCGGACGCCGCAAACTATGGCTTTCGTGAATTGATGGAGCACTCAAAGAGATATGATCGCATGGAAGAGTTTATGGATGTGTGCAAGGCGCTTTGGAACAGCGTTGAACCGGACGCATTTGTCTGGGATCGGGTATCCGGAATGGCGGCAGATCCGTCGAAAGTCCAAGCCATTGACCACGAAGGCGAGTATTTTTCTGTTGCCGGGCCGCTATCCTGCGTACCCTCACCACAAATTGAACCTGTAATAGTGCAGGCGGGCGCGTCCCCTCGCGGGATAAGGGCTTCAGCTCATTTTGTTGATCATGTATTCGCCGCAAGCCCGGGACTTTCCAGACAAGTCGCCCACCGTAAAGCGCTGGACGAGGCCCTGGTTGCCGAAGGACGCGATCCGTCGCGAGTTGGCGTTATTTGGGATGTGGTATTGTTGGTGGAAGAAGATTCAACAGAAGCCAAGCGAAGAAAGGACCAACTTCTGTCGGCTATCCCGGTGGAAGCGTTCGGCGCATTCATGTCCCATCAATGCGGATACGACCTATCGCAGTTACCGACCTCTTTCACATTGAACGAAATCAACGAAGTGATTATTAAGCGAAACGCTTCTCCCGTCGAATTTATGAACAACACGCATCACCTGGACCCCGAACGGGTTATGACGCGAGACGAATTTTATGAAGAACTCCGGGCACATTCTGTAGCGCATGACCATGCTGTTGCGGGATCCGCGGCAGAAGTTGCCGACTACATGGAGGAGATATTTGTTGAAACTGGGGAATGCGGTGGCTTTATGATTGCTCACCCGCCAAAAAGTCCCCGCGACCTCCTGAACATTATCGATTTTCTTGTGCCAGAATTACAGCGGCGCGGTCGTTTCCGCACGGAATATTCGGGCAAAACGCTCCGCGACAATCTCGCGGACCACTGACGCGGACCAACATCGCTGAATTTTGTGCAATACAAACTAGCCTTAGCGATTCAAAAAGCCGCTGGGAATGGTTTGTAGATAAGACGTAAAAACCAATTTCAAAGGCAGGGAAATACTGGGGCCTATAAAATGAGGGCGGGTTCAATCACCCCGCCCTCATTTATGCTACGTTGCGGCTTATTTAAAGCCGTACACCGCCTTCATTGTCTGAATCAACGCCGGCGAAACGTTGAGGCCCGCATTAACAATCGTGCCCAGTTCGCTGCCCGAGATTGCCGCTACAGGCGCTCTGCGTTTCTTCGCATCGGCGAGAAATGCGGGGTCTCGCATAGTCGCCATAAACGATTTACGAAGTGCAGCGGTTCTATCCTTCGGCACCCCTGGCGCCACCCAGAAGCCCATGCCGACCTTCTCGCAGACCTCGATAAATCTGAGCATTGCCATGCCTTCCTTACCTTTCACGAGATCCGCCATGTGCGGCACATTTGGAAGTTCCGGAATTTTCGGCCCGTACTGGATGATGTGCTTTAGCTTTCCAGTCTTGAGCCAGTCATTCTTAATCGTGGTCCAACCAGTCCAATAGTTCATCCGCCCATGCACCTCTTTCTGGGCAATCGCCTTGTTGATTGCTGCTCCGCCCTTGTAACCTTTGACAATTTTAAACTTAGTCCCGAGAAGGTGGTTCATCAGAGTTGGCATTAAATAGGTCTCCGAGCCAAGGCCGGTAGAGCCCATAATAACTGGAGTCTTTTTTAAACCTTCTAGAGTCGTTGCGGGCGCTGTGTGAAAGACGGATACGACACTCGGTCTCTGTGTAATAGACCCGAGCCATTGGAATTTGGTAGCGTCAAACTTTACGTTGCGCAACGTCGGTGCGAGAACAGACGGCGCCAGCACCTCTGCCACAAACGTACCGTCTTTGGGCGCGGCATTATATACGTAAGCAGCTCCCTTGGTGCCGCCACCGCCTGGCCGCGACGTGACAATTACATTCGGATTACCGGGGATGTGCTTAGTCCAGTGCTCCGCAAGAAGTCGGCCATAAAGTCCTAGAGAGGCCCCGAGCCCCCCTGGAACGACAATTGTTACGGTCCGGCCTTTGTAGAAACCCGCGACGTCGGCAGACGCCGGGACGGCTATACCCATCATCATGGCTATGGGCACAGCAGCAAGTGCAAATTGAATACGTTTAAACATGTCTCCTCCTGTATAGTCCCTTGTGTAGTTTGTTTATTCGATAGGAGATTAAGCATTTCGAGAAGGTTTTGAAAGAGGACCCAAATATACGTTCGGCGGGTCGGACATTGGTCCCACCAAAACAAAACAATAATAGAGCTATAGTTTATATAGCATCCGACGACCAGACCCACCCCACATGCAGCTAGTCGTGTAGAACTCTGTCAACGCTTACGCTCCAAGTAGGCTCGGCCGGATTGAATCCGCAATCACGTCGATAGCCTCAAGCCGGTCTGGTCCCAATGCGTGATATAGAACTGGGGTTTTGATGCCCGCTGCCACGTACATTTTCAATCGCTCAATACACTCGGCTGGTGTCCCAGTCACCGCCAACTCATCTACAACGACGTCGGGGACTTTAGTAATAGCATCTTTAAATCTATTTCCATTGAACGCACGTCTTAGCTCGCTCTGCAGCCCTTTCATCATAGGAATGTCCAGGCCCGCATACTCGTAACGGGTCATGTCGGGTATCTGCATTACGTAATGTGCAACAAGGGGCCGCGCGGCATCACGCGCCGCGCCTCGGTCTTCGTCAACCGAAAAAATGATGTAGCAAGAGATATCGATGTCGTCTATTGAGCGGGACGTTCCAACAAGGGCTTCTCTCAGGTGTGCCATACACGTCTTTGCATATGCCGGTGTAGTAAAAACACTAAATTTAACGCCATCTGATACCGAAGCGACGGACCTCAATGTTCGCGGGCCCATCGTTCCGAAATACATTGGCACACGTGATCGGGCGAGAGTGAAACGAAGTTTTGTCCCAGGAGAGGGCAAACGAAAGATATCACCTTCAAAGATCACTCGTTCCCCTTGGAGTAAGCGTCGGCAAATTTCTCCGGCTTCCTTAAGGGCAGTGATAGGACGCGGTTTTTCAATGCCGTGAGCATTAATGGCGGTGTGTCCCGCCCCTAAACCGAGAATAATACGCGGCCCACAAAGTTCCTCGATGTCGGCCACCGCCATGGCAATTTGGGCTGGGTGACGCGTAAAAGGATTGACAATTCCTAGACCCAGCTGAATGGAATTTGTCGCCGCTCCGATTGCCGTCGCTTGGACGATAAGATCTCGACTGTGGTAATCCTCGGCTAGCCAAACCCGCTCAAACCCGCGTGCCTCCGCTTTTTGTGCGACTGCACGGTTGTCCGCGGTTGATGAAACGCTAAAGAGGCCAATATCCAAACCGTCACACGTCACATCTGTCATCCCTTCTCTCCAATGTCTGTCGGTTGATCCGCACGAGACCCGCCGGGTACGTGATAGCTATTCATAAGTTCATCTACTATTCCGTGAAAGAAGTCCCAATCGGCCTCACGGTAATTATGACCTCTAACGATAAATGCGGCACCCGCATAGAACTTTTCGTACTGTTGTTGGCGGCCGGCAAACTCTGAGCCGACCAAGTCCCACGCCAATTTAAAAAGCTTCATGCGGTCGAGCGCGGCCATCTGCGGTGTCTGCCAGTATTTTTCAAATTCCTGGCGCATTTCAGTGTTATGCATAACCGTCGCGTTTGCTGGGAGCTGAAACACGCCACCACCACACAATTCACGAAGCTGGTCGATAATTGGCGAATACATTTCTGTGCACCAATTTAGAGCCGCATAGAGCATACGACGATTAAACACCATGTAGCCGGCAGGCCATTCCTCTGCCGCTTCAATTTGACCGTGAATAGCGCCTGACAACAGCGCCTCTAGGGCTGCCATGCGGCCGAGTACCTCCCGGACCGCCGGCACCTCGTTAGCACCGCTGGAATAAGCGATTTTACTACAGACCCCGACGATTAGTTGAAGCTTGGAAAGAAACCGCACGTTTGACTGGTTATTCCCATAGTTGTGCGCCGCGGTACGGATATATATTTCACGTGGCAGAACGGCATCATCAAAGACGAACACCCGCTCCCAAGGCACCTTCACCTCTTTGCACATAACCATGCTGTCTGTCTCATCAAAGCGCCACGCAAGCGGGCCATCAAATTCCGTCGGAGTATTCCTACTCAGCGGCTGGCGTGACCAAAGCCTCAAACCCTCAGCGTTGACAGGAATCGCGCAGGTCACCCCCTCATTGGTTTGATTGGGCGCGAGCGGCAACAGATTACCAATCCAAATTTCATCTCCAAGCACGGCGCTTGAGGCAAGCATTTTCATGCCGTCGATGACAATGCCGTCATCTGTTTCACGGATTACCTTGAGCGTCGGTACCGGTAAATTCTTTCGGGTGTAATAGTCCGGATCGCGCGCCGCTTGGGGAGGTAAAACCGCGTTCGTCAAGAAAAGGTCACGGTCTCTGCAATAATCGTAATAGCGCACTATATTCTCACTAAATTTGTATTTCTCCGTATTAAAGACGGATGGGTCAGTGATCATGCCGGTGACGAAACCATTCACATGATCGGGAGTACGACCCATCATGCCGTAGGTCATGTCAGCCACCGCCTTGCTGCATTGCATGCGAAGCCGCAAATCATCCTTGGTTTTTGCCGGAAGCCACCACACGGAGTGCCGCTCATCGGCAAGTGTGTATGAACAGACATCAAGTAGCGCAGCACTTCTCTTAAGATCATACATTTGCGCCACGGTTCGTGCAGCTTCCGAAAAAGCGGGGTGGGTGGTGACATCATCAATACGCTCACTCCCAAGATAGACTACCCGTCCGTCGCGCAATCCGCGTAGATGATCGTCACCTGTCTTCAGCATTTCTCCTCCCCGGGGGTCGCAATGCGTTTGCCGACACTTTTAGCATCTTGGGATTAACGATTTATCAAAGTTACCAACAGGCAGTGGATGTGTCTAATGCAGGTAATATGGACCGAGCACAGTGGGAAAGTTATACCCCGTTCACCCGCGCCCAAAAATCACGCCCGCCGGTGAGCTATATTTTTGGGTCGGAGAGTTCTGGTGCGAAAGCGTGGCATTTTGAACGATGAAACGGCATTCCCTTGTATCATTAGATCAAAAGGGGTTAAGGACCCTCACTATTCTGCCTTGGTTTCCGCGGCAATGGCTTCTGCTGCCCCTCCCTCAATATAATAACGGCCGATATCGTCACGCTTGAGTATATCTTCTTCCCGCAACTGCCCCCATGCTTGGAGGAAGTGGCGCCACGGCACGTCAAGGTGATCATCAACAACCTCAGCGAACTGCATGGGCGTTTCCGTGAGCTTAGCCTGGATGACTTTGCAGAGTGCACTCATAAGTAGTCCTCCAGCCTGACCCGGTCCTTGCCGTACGTCTGAATGCGCTTGTAAAGCCACCGCGGAATGCCCTCGGGTATAGTGGCATCAATCCCAAGCTTCGCGGTAAGCGGCAGACCACCCTGTCCAAGCTCCCAAGCCCGAATGGAGGGGTCTACATGTTTGCCTCGCGCGCCCGACAACGTGACTAAGTCCTGGTCCGCCTGAACGCAGAACGTAAGCGCCCAATCAATATCGTCGGGGTTATTTATGTCGATATCTTCGTCAGTAACAATTGCAAGCTTCACCTCTGCTACGGACAATAGCGCAAGCAAAGCATTCTTGCCCTCACCGGGACGTTTCTTGATGGACGCAATCAGCGTCCAGTAGCCACAACTTCCAACCGGCGCGCGGATTGCGACCGGTTCTACGCTTGCGACCCGCAATGCCTGCAAGCCCGCCGCCTCAGTCACCGGCGCTGAAAGCCAGTCGTTTTCCCACGGCATCTGCAACATGTAAAAAATCGGATCACGCCGATGCGTGATACACTTAACCCGGAAGACCGGGTTCCATTTCACATCACCCGAAATCTGAGAAAATTCGCCAAACGGTCCCTCGTCGGCGGTCCATCCAGTCGGTAGGATCTCACCCTCGAGAACAATCTCGGCATCGGCCGGCACTTCCAAATCGACGGTCTTGCATTTAACCAAGGGGACCGGCCCTCCGTGCAAGCCGCCAGCCAAGGTTAACTCGTCAGTGCGGATGGGCGCCTTGTAGGATGCAGCCAACATCTCAAAAGGATGAACACCGATTGCCACTGCAATGGGTAAAGGTTTGCCCCGGTCCAGCGCTCGTTGATAGTAAAAACGCATATCAGACGGGGAGACTAGGTCTATCCCCGTCTCTTTAGGCGTGCGGTACATCATTCGATAGGAACCTGCATTTCTGCCGTACTCGGCATCCTTCGAAACAACAAAAGTCCCGGAAATATAGGGTCCACCGTCATGCACATGCATAAGTGGATAGGGTATAGACGTCAGGTCGACGTCATCGCCGGTGTTAACCACCTCTTGACACGGTGCATCTTTAACGAGTTCTGGTTCAATCTGTCGCGCGGACGCCGCCTCAAATGTTTGGGCAATCTTGTCCTCGTCACAATCTAGTGTAATTGCAAGACGTCTACGCGAGGACAGGAGTGCTGTGGCGGTTTTCCAGCCGGGATAGCCCTCAATCGCCTCAAAAATGGTCGCCTTATCGTTCTGAGCCGCAAGCCCCGACATTTCGCGTGGATCGACTATCTTTTTTATTCTGGAAATTTCACCGGCGTCTTCAAGATTTCTCAGAAAATCGCGGAATGATTTTTTCGCCATAGGTTGCGTCCCCTTGCCCTGGCCGCGACGGCCTTCTTTGTCCGATGCTCTGTTTGTAGTGACCAGATCATTTAAAACATTCGTTACACACTGAAGCAGTAACGAACTCCGTCTGCAAGAGTTTTACAATTAGTTTAAATGTGTAAGACCCTAAATTTTCTTTCTTAAATGCACAAAAATCTCATAAAGAGGACACCTGTCCACTTTTTGGCCAAGTCATTTGTTATAGCGTTGGGTATCAGTGGTATGATTGAAGGAGCGGCGGGATACTTTAGTTGGCAACCTAATCGCCGAAATATAAATGTACCGGTAAGGAAAGTGGTTGTAATGGAAACACAGGTCGGCAAATCGATTCCGCGCCGAGAGGACCCGCGTTTTTTAACGGGGAGCGGCTTATTTGGTGATGATATCAATCACCCCAATCAGGCGTATGCTTTTTTCGTCCGGTCTCCACATGCTCACGCGAACATCCAAAACATCACATATGACGCGGCCCTCGCTTCACCGCATGTCATCACCATACTTACTGGTGCGAAGTACCTGACTGACGGAAACGGACCAATAGACCACCTTATTATTGGTGTGGACTACGACGACACCTCATTACCTGGCTTCCCTGATGAAGCAATACCGCCGTATGGCGTCCCACCGCATATACCGATCGCTATCGACCGCGTCCGCCATGTCGGAGACATCATTGCCATCGTCATCGCGGAAACTGCTACGGCGGCAGTTGACGCAGCCGAGAAAATAACGACCGACTATGAGCCTCTGCCTGCTGCAATTGAAGCGCGAGAGGCTCTAGGCACTGCGGCGCCCAGATTGTTTGAGGGTGACAATGTCTGCGTTGAATTTTCCCGTGGTGAACCCCGTCTGACCGAGACTGCCTTTTCTAACGCGTCGCTGATTGTGCAACTCAAGAGCCTGAGCCAACGTATTTCTGCTATACCCATCGAACCCCGCTCTGCTTCTGCCGTCATAGATCCCTTAACCGGCAGAGCGACACTTTATGCTCCGAGCCAGGGTGTTCATAAATTTAAACTCGCGGTCATGTCAGCGCTAAATCTACCCGCAGACAAAATTCGGGTGATTACCAGAGACGTCGGTGGCGGTTTTGGCGCACGATCGTGCAGCAACGGAGAATATCCGTTGCTCGTTTGGGCGGCACAACATATTAGGCGGCCAATAAAATGGACTGCAACACGTAACGAGACATTTGTTTCTGATTACCAGGCTCGTGATACCGACGCAGACGCCGCACTCGCTCTCGACGCCAACGGTCGAATACGAGGAATACGCATTGACTATGTCATTAACCTCGGTGCATATCCTGTCTCTTTCGCGGTGGCAGGAAACCTTCAAAGACTGGCCGGAGGACCCTATGATGTACCAGCCGTCCACATATCTGGACGCGCGGTCGTAACCAATACCGTCCCGGTTTCTGTATATCGCGGCGCCGGCAGGCCGGAAGTAACGTATCTGGTCGAGCGCCTTCTCGACATGGCTGCCCAAAAACTTGGCGTTGACCGATTGGAGATTAGACGGCGCAATCTCATTCCACCGGACGCTTTACCCTATCAAACCCCGCTCGGCCCGCGGTATGAGTCGGGTGCATTTTCCCAAAACATGGAGCGTGCTGCAGCAGCTATCGACTGGTCGGAATTCCCGGAGCGGCGTGCGGCAGCGCTGGCACGCGGGTATCTCGCCGGTATAGGCATCGCCACCTATTTAGAATCTCCAGCCGGTGCGCCAAATGAGCGCGCCGATATTCGGGTGTTACCAGAAGGCCAAGTAGAGGCAGTTGTCGGCACACAATCAACAGGCCAGGGGCATGAAACCGTATTCGCACAAGTTGTCGCCGACACGCTGCAGATACCAGAACAACAGATCAGCGTAAGTTTCGGGGATACCGATCAAATCGTTGCCGGGGGAGGCACACATTCGGATAGGTCAATGCGCCTTGGTGGCACCGCTTTAGTGCGCGCGGGAGAATCGCTGATCTCGAAGGGCCGAGAAATTGCAAGCAATGTCTTGGAGGTTTCCATCTCCGATATCGTCTATGCTGGTGGACACTATCGGGTAGCCGGGACTGATCGAGAAATTGATCTTTTTTCTGTCGCTGCGATAAAGACAGCTAGCTCCGCAGATAAACGGAAAAAACACCTGGAAGGGACTGAAACTGTCAATGTCCGCCTACACGCGCACCCAAATGGTGTTGCTGCGTGTGAAGTCGAGATCGACCCGGAAACCGGGACAGTCACGGTCACCCGTTACGCCACAGTAGATGACGTTGGGCGCATTATTAATCCGACTATCGTGCGCGGGCAAATTCACGGTGGCATCACACAGGGGCTTGGTCAGGCGCTTTTCGAACACAATGTGTATGAGTCGTCGACCGGACAGGTTTTAGCGGGGTCATTCCTCGATTACTGTCTACCGAGAGCTGACGACGTACCATTTTTTTTGGTCGTCCCGAACGATGAACAACCCGCCCCGAGTAACCCACTGGGTGTTAAGGGCGCAGGGGAAGCGGGTACGACCCCGGCAACGTCTGCACTGGTCAATGCCGTATCCGATGCACTTAGCAGCCGCGGTGTCGACCACATCGAAACACCCGTAACCCCGGAACGTGTCTTACGCGCGCTTGGAGTTTTGTAGATGTGATGGGCTCATCCAAGAACTGAATGAACTAGCGGTTAAGTCGATATAAAATTTGGATTGATACTCGGGGATCCTCTGCACATTGGCAACGCCCATCCTAATGATCGGGCTACCTCGGACAATGCCAATACCAATACATAAAAGAACCAACCGCAAACTGGATACATTTGCTATCGTCGATTACCCGCATTTACCGGTCGGTTTTATTATCCTTCAACACAGCAGCTTTTGGTCCTCAGGTATAGCGTGGAACCCACCGGCTCGGCGCGCCTGTTCCTTATGCTGACAAAAGGTCCCAGAAAAGCCGCCAAGACCCTGAGGGCTTTTCTGCATGGCAATCGACCAACTGAAAGGCCTTCCATAAAGAGCCCCTGACCCCCGTCTCACAGCATAGAAACACTGGCAGAAGCCGAGCTCAGGAGGGTACCACTGATGGACCAGTCCACTATAAGTCCATAGACTTTCGGTCTTCAGTGTGTGCGACCAATATTACACCGGGTGCGCAACCACAAACATTACCTAGAAAGGGTCAAGGAAATGGATGGCAAAATCGCTATAGAAGAACACTGGGCGGTCGACGAGACCTTGGATATTGCCGGACAACCAATTTCCTCCGGCCCGTTTTGGAACAGGCTACGCGGTTTATTGGTCGATTTCCGAGACCAACGCTTGGTGGATATGGATGCGCATGGAATCGAGTTCGCAATTCTTGGGCTCAACTCTCCAGCTTTACAGGCCATACTCGACCCGGTGGAAGCGGTAGACGTCGCGCGCCGGGCCAACGACACTCTTGCAACTCAAATTGCCAACGACACGGACCGGTTTGCTGGTTTTGCAGGTTTACCAATGCAAGACCCCCAGGCAGCAGCACAAGAACTCACACGATGTGTTAACGAACTCGGGTTCAAGGGTGTGATGGTCAATTGCTTTACCCAGCGAGACGTTCCTGATTCAGCGCTGTATTACGACCTGCCGGAATTCCGTCCGCTCTGGTCAGTGGTAGCAGAGCTTGATGTTCCATTTTATCTGCATCCGCGCCTGACGATCCCCTCACGAACGAAGACTTACGAAGGACATCAGTGGCTCCACAGCCCAGCCTGGGACTTCGGCAGCGAGACGGCCACCCAAACCCTCCGGTTAATAGGTTCGGGACTTTTCGACGAGTTTCCAAGTTTACAGGTTGTACTCGGCCATTTGGGTGAACGTATTCCCTTCGACATGTGGCGCATTGACAATCTTATGTCCAAATTGCCCGTTAAATCTCCCGCTAAAAAAACCGTTTCGGAATACATGAGGGAAAATTTTCATTTGACCACGAGCGGTCAATTTCGTGATCCACCTTTCCACTGCGCAATCGGTGAAATGGGGATAGAGCGGATCATGTTTTCAGTAGACTACCCTTACGAGGAAATGGCGCCGGCAGCCAATTGGTTCGACAACACACAACTTTCGGATACCGACCGGCTCCGTATTGGACGAACCAATGAAATTGACTTGTTTAAACTCGACCTTAATTAAGCGCCCGGTACCCAGCGGGGTCAGACTTATAAATAAAAACGTGAGGCAAATCATGTTAGTTTGGTTACGTGACGGCTTTTCCCCACACCCCGTCTTAATATCACCGTCCGAAAACGGGTTTCTGGCGGGTTTCTGGCTATGAGGCCCAGATCAACGAAAACAGAAATTGCTGCGCGCGCATAGGTTTCTCTGCGGAGGCTCGTCGACCGCAAAGCCAAATGGGTGTTGTTAAACATTGCGCTTCCGAAAACGTTGACCAAGAAATGATGTGCCGCTTATTTGACTAATACACGACAATTGATCCACACGCTCATAATTCATAGAATTCGAAAACTCGAATGCCTTTTCACCTTTTCAAAATACCCCTACGCGAAAACATTGAGAAAAAGAACAACGTCCGTGTAAAGGGTAAATCAAAGGACCCCAAACATTATAGCTTTGCAATATTCAATCCACCGTTTAATAAAACCTAATGCGGAATTCGAGATAAAAAATGAATAAGAAATTCTTTAAAAACTATTTTCGAACAATGGGTGCCGCGTTACTTGAAGTGGAAGAGAGTTCCCTTTTTAAGGCTGTGGAACTAATCAATAAGACAAATCAATCTGACGGTAAAATTTTATTGTTTGGAAACGGGGGTAGCGCCGGTATAGCTAGTCACCTCGCGGTAGACTTTACCAAGGCCGCAGGAATCCGAGCAATGACCTATACCGACCCAAGCGTCGTTACCTGCTTTGCCAATGATTACGGTTACGAAAAATGGGTGGATCAGGCTCTGCAATTCTACGCCCGCACACAAGACACAGCCATACTTATTAGCAGTAGCGGTAGTTCGGAAAACATCGTAAACGGCGCGCTTCGGGCAAAACAAATGGGCTTAAACGTCATCACTCTTAGTGGGTTTGACCCAAATAACAAATTACGCGGGAGCGGAGATGTAAATTTTTGGCTCGATAGTGATGATTATAATGTAGTTGAAATGACGCATCACATATGGCTTTTAGCCATTGTTGATTTTATCATCGAATCGAAACTCTAATGAGGGTGGTTGTTACTGGTGGTGCTGGTTTCATTGGCAGCCACGTCGTTGATTTATGCCTCGCAAAAGGACACGAAGTTACGGTTCTGGATAATCTTACCACTGGCCGTGTAGAAAATTTTTCTCATATTAAAAAACAGATTGAGTTTGTAGAATGTGACCTAGGTTCGGCTGGTTCATGGCATAATCATTTTAAGAATAAAGACTGGGTAATCCACCTAGCCGCTTTAGCAGACATCGTCCCAAGCATACAAAACCCACAAGAATATTTTTCGGCAAATGTTACAGGAACCTTTAATGTTCTTCAGGCGAGCATCGACCATCAGGTAAAAAGATTTGTATATTCAGCCTCCTCATCTTGTTATGGCCTTGCAACCATATTTCCTACTCCTGAAGATGCTCCAATTATGCCGCAATATCCCTATGCTTTAACAAAACGTTTAGGTGAGGAACTCGTTCTCCATTGGGCAAATATCTTTGACCTACCCGCACTTTCTCTGCGCTTCTTTAACGTCTATGGTCCACGTTCCCGAACTTCGGGTACTTACGGCGCCGTATTCGGCGTATTCCTGGCACAAAAACTTGCAAATCAGCCGTTTACCATTGTTGGTGACGGAAAACAGACAAGAGACTTCACTTATGTATCTGACGTGGCTGATGCAGTCCTCGCGGCCACAGAGTCAAATGTTGTAGGGAATATTTTTAATGTAGGCAGTGGAAAGTCGGTTTCGATAAATCGCATAGTGGAGTTGCTCGGAGGACGGGCTACTTTTATACCGAAACGCCCTGGTGAGCCGGAATGTACATTCGCAAATATTAAAAAAATACAATCTGTACTTGGGTGGTCCCCAAAGGTGCCTATAGAGGAAGGTGTTAGACGCCTGCTTAGTGAAATTGATTATTGGAAAGAAGCAGTCGTTTGGACACCGGACAGCATTGCGGAGGCAACAAAGGACTGGTTCGAAAAACTAGGTAAAAATGATGCTAACTAACGCTATAGTTCTAGCTGCAGGACAGGGAAGCCGACTTAAACCACTTACAAACGACTGGCCCAAATGCTTAATGCCCATTCACGGCGTGCCCATACTGGAGTATTGGCTATCCGATTTAATTGCTTCTTCGGTTAGTCCGATTATCGTCAATACCCACTATCACGCCCAACTGGTTGCCGATTACTTGAGCCGACCACGATTTAACAGCATTGTTCAGCAATACTACGAAGCAAATCTTTTGGGTACGGCGGGAACAATCCGCGCTCTAAGCAACAAACTTTTGAAGGGACCAACACTTATAATTCATGGCGACAACTGGTGCGAATTCCCCTTAATAAACTTGGTGAATTTCCATACCCATACTCGTCCAACAGAGTGCCCTATTTCGATGTTAACCTTCGACACGGATACTCCAGAGACGTGCGGTATCTTAGAATTAGACTCAAAAAATATAGTGCAGCAGATCTACGAGAAGAAAGTTGGCAACTTTGGCACCACAGCGAACGCTGCAGTATATGTAATTGAGCCAGAGGTGGTCCACTGGATAGTTGAAAACAAGAGTAACGACTTTAGTACAGACGTCTTACCAGCTTTTCTCGGACGAATTGCCACTATCCACAATACAGGATTCCATTATGATATTGGCTCTGCGCCCTCACTGTGCCGTGCACAGTCAACAAACACAAAATCTCTTATCTGGGAAAAAGAAGATTTATGGTTGCACAAATTTTCAAATCATAAAATTCATCAGTCCATATCGAGCCTCTGCACAGAAAATTAGATAGATTTAGACCGGCACGAATTAAAGATTAAAAGGCACTGGAAATGGGAAAACTACTTGATCTTGAATCTCTGTCGGAACTTGATGCAGATCAAATTGATACTATTTGTTTTGGGCATTTCAATGTCCTACACCCTGGACATTTTCGATTTCTAGAATTCGCTTTTCAACAGGGCGAGCACCTGTGTGTTCTCATCCAACCTGACGGTGATAATTTAAAACCGGGGCAAGAAGACTTGTTCCCGGAGTGCGACCGAGTAAAGGCTCTGGAAAATATCTCCATTATTAGTTCGATTATTCCGTGCACAAAAGACAAACTCTCTGAAGCGGCGAACATCATTAATCCAAAATATTTGGTCCTCGGACATGAGTTTGAGAAATCAAGTGACCCCCAAATCAAGACCTTATGCAAATCCGTGGAATCAAAAGGGGGCAATGTTATTTTTAAGTCGGGCGATTACCGCGGTGTATCTCTTTTTGATAACAGGAATTGGAACTCCCATGCAAAACAACTGAACGTGGAAAACTTTAAGAAAGCATGTGGTCGTCGTAATGTAGATTTCGGCCGTCTTTCAGAAATCGTAGAATCTTATAAAAATTTAAAAACACTGGTAATTGGGGATTTGATTGTTGACCAGTTCACTTCTTGCGAGCCATTAGGCGTCAGCAAGGAGGCGCCAGTTATTGTAGTTCGAGAACTTAATTCTACTGAATTCTTGGGGGGGGCTGGAATTGTGGCAGCGCATGCCGCATCGCTGGGAAGCGATTGTATATTGATCTCGGTTCGTGCAGATGATAACGCGGGAAACCAGGCAATGAAAATGCTGAAAGACTTCGGCATCCGTGATCACACAATCGTGGATAACACACGGCCCACTACATTTAAAACACGATATATAGCGAACAAACAAAAAATATTTCGTGTCAGCAAACTGGATGATTCTATTATCGATAAAAAAGCAGAAGCTCAGTTGATAAACGTGTTAGACGCGGTTCTCCCAACCATTGACGCTATTATAGTTAGTGATTTCGTCTATGGCGTCGTCACCGACAATTTACTGGATTACCTGATAGACTATTCGCTCAGTCGAGGTATTCCTATCTACGGCGACTTGCAATGCAGCAGTCAGATAGGAGATGTCACGCGATTTAGGAACTTTACCGCAATTTTTCCAACTGAAGTCGAGGCAAGACTTGCTATCAGAAACAAAGACGATGGAATTGAGTTCGTTGCCCAGAAAGTATTAGAAACGGCCCAATGCAGTAATCTCTTCTTAAAACTGGGCGCGGAGGGCCTCATTACCTACCAATCTAAAACCAAAGATGTCGGAACACGAGAGCACTTTCCCGCTCTCAGCATCAATCCTGTAGACGTGTCTGGTGCAGGCGACAGTCTCTTAGCCTCCGCGTCACTTGCGCTAACTGCAGGCGCCAACACATTTGAAGCCGCTGCAATTGGCAGCATTGTTGCCGCCTGCGCTATAGAAAAAATGGGTAATTACCCTATCGAAAAATCAAACATTTTGAGTGCAATCAATAGACTAAAACAATAGACTCAATTAATACCAAGGTGAGCTAAATATATTTTGGGGCCAGCGTATAACTGGCAGTCGTGCACAAAATAGAAACTTGGAATGTAAGTTTTATTGTTAGCATAAGGGACAAGTTATGGTTAATTTCGGTTTCTGTGGTGACCGAGGTATCTGAACGGTTTGGATAAGTTTTAAAAATACAACGAGCGGTATCGTGAAAAAAATTTTAGTGACCGGCGGGGCCGGGTATGTGGGGGCTGTTCTTGTCAGGGAGTTGCTTCACGACGGATATGAAGTGACAGTTTTAGACCTGATGATTTATGGGGAAAAAACCCTTCCAAAAAATGAGGGACTGTCGGTAGTCAAGGGTGATATCCGAAACACCCAATTGCTAGAACAAGTTATACCTGGGCACGATTCTGTAATTCATCTTGCCTGTATTTCAAATGACCCTAGTTTTGAACTTAACCCAAAATTAGGACAATCGATTAATTTGGACGCGTTTGAGCCTTTAGTGCGCATTAGCCGTGATAACGGCGTTCAACGCTTCATTTATGCCTCTTCTTCATCAGTTTACGGAGTAAAAGAAGAACAAGATGTCCATGAGGACATGCTGCTTGAACCACTAACAGACTACTCACGATTTAAGGCTGATTGTGAACAAATTCTCTCAAAATTCCAGTCTGACAACTTCACTACCGTAACAATTAGACCAGCGACAGTTTGCGGTTATTCTCCAAGACAACGGCTCGATGTAGTGGTGAACATTCTCTCAAATCTAGCTTACCACAAACGTAAAATCACCATTTTTGGAGGTTCCCAGATGCGTCCCAACATACACATCAAAGATATGGTTAAAGCGTACCAAATTCTGCTTACGGCACCTGCTAGTAAAATTGCCGGAAATACATTTAATGCGGGCTATGAGAACCATTCCGTTGACCAACTTGGGCAAATGGTTTTAGAAGTGATGGGACCAGATGTGGAAATGGTCAGGACGCCGACGGATGATAATCGTTCGTATCATGTATCCTCAAGCAAAATTAAAGCCGAGCTGGGGTTTGAACCTGATTGCACTATTAGTGATGCGGTTTCGGACCTAAAGGCGGCTTTTTCGAAAGGATTGCTGCACGATCCCCTAAATAATGAGATGTTTTTTAATATCAAACGCATGCAATCAATCGAACTGGAGTAGGACTTATTATATGTCTGTACGATATTCATATTTAGAACAACAATTTTCCGGCGCCGACGACCTTTGGGTGCAACTCAAGGAGTTTGTCGCGACAGGAGACTTTACTCTGGGGGCACCCCTTAAAGAATTTGAACAAGGTTTCGCGGCGCTGATGGACTGTAAACACGCTATTGGCGTGAACTCAGGTACGGATGCGCTAAAACTAGCAATGAAAGTCCAGGGGATAGGTGTGGGAGACGAAGTCATCACCGCAGCTAATACATTTGTCGCGACAGTAGGAGCAATCGTTGAACTTGGGGCTAAACCGGTATTTGTAGATTGTGACGACACATTTTGCATGAATGCTGACCTGGTTGAAGCGGCTATCACGGAAAAGACTAAAGCGATAATGCCCGTACACTTTACCGGTTACATGGCAAACATGCCTAAAATTAATATCATAGCCGAAAGACACGGTATTATAGTTGTTGAAGATGCATGCCAAAGCATCCTTGGAGAGATCAATGGCAGAAAAGCCGGAACATGGGGGTCAGCAGGATGCTTCTCTCTTCACCCTCTTAAGAATCTAAACGTGTGGTCCGATGGGGGTGTAATTGTTACAAGTGACGACTTCATCGCTCACCAATTAAGGCTTCAAAGAAACCATGGCCTTGAAGACCGCGATACGGTTGTGGTCATGGGATGCAATTCACGGCTAGACACTTTCCAGGCTGTCGTTGGAAATTGGCTGTTACCACAGACTGAAAACATAGCAAATAAGCGCATCGAAAATGCGGCATATTACGATGAACACCTCGGCCCTATCTCGGAAATAATAATTCCTCCGCGCCCAGAGGGTTACAAAATTGTTTATCACTTATATATAGTTTTTGCTGATGACCGCGACGGATTGCTGGCCTACTGCCAGTCCCAAGGAATCGAAGCCAAAATCCACTATCCTGTCCCTATCTATCGTCAGCCCGCGCTTGATTACCTAGGGAATAAAGAAGGTGATTTTCCCGTGACAGATGCCCATACAAAAAAGATCATCACCTTTCCCTGCGATCAGCACTTAAGCAAAGATCAAATGGATTTTGTCATCGAAACTGTTAAAGAGTATTTCGAATAGTGAAAAACAAAATACCGGTTATTCCTTATGTTAACCTCGCGAACCAATGGGAAACCGAGCAGCAAGAACTATTGCCAGTAATAACCGACGTTATGTCTAAGGGTCATTATGTCGGTGGAGAGCAGGTCACTGAATTTGAGTCCACTGCTGCAAATAGGTTTGGGGTTAGTGATTGCGTAGCACTGAACTGTGGCACGGACGCCTTAGTATGCGCCTTGATTGGCCTTGGTATTGGACGCGGAGACGAGGTCATTACGCCTCCCAACTCTTTTATAGCTTCGACGGCAGCGATTGTGCATATTGGGGCGGTACCCATATTTGCGGATGTCCTTGAGGATCAAAGTATCGATCCCGATCTCGTGGAAGCAGCTATCACAGAGAAGACTAAAGCGATAATGCCCGTACATCTCACCGGTCGAATGGCAAAAATGGTACCCCTTAAAGAAATAGCAAAAAAATACAATTTAGCGATGGTTGAAGATGCAGCGCAGTCTATAGGATCAACTTATAACGGCGAACTGAGTGGGACGATAGGCGACGTAGGTTGTTTTTCCGCACACCCCTTGAAGAATTTGAACGCTTGTGGGGATGCCGGATTTATCTTGACCAACAACACAAAGATAGCTGACCGCGTTCGTAGCCTGCGAAATCACGGTCTTGTAAATAGAGATATAGTAGAACAATTTGGATATGTTTCCAGGATGGATACGCTTCAGGCGGCGATTCTATCGTACAGAATCAGAAGCCTGGACAAGGTAATTGAAAAACGGCGGCAAAACGCAGCGATCTATCAGAAGATACTGAATAGAGAATTCATTTATTTTCCTGCCCAGAACCCAGAGTATTTCGACACATTTCATACCTTCGTTATACAAGTTAATAGGAGAGACGAACTCAAAAGCTATTTAAAGTCCTGTGGTGTACAAACTGCCATCCATTACCCCATTCCCATTCACTTGCAACCTGCCAGCAAGTCCCTAGGTAACGGGCCCGGCGATTTTCCTATCACAGAAAAACAGTGCAAGCGGATCCTCACGCTACCCGTTAATCAGTCTCTTTCTCCCGCGCAAGTGACGCATGTCGCAAATAAGGTAAACGAATTCTTCGAGAATTAGGATGAATGGATCAGTAGACCCAATAGAGCTTTATGAGCAACTTCTTTACATTAGAAGAGTAGAAGAACGTATCGCGTCAGAGTACGATAAACAAGAAATGCGGTGCCCTGTACATCTTTCGGTTGGTCAAGAGGCCGTGCCTGTAGGGGTTAGCGCCTGTCTCAAAAAGAGAGACCATGTTGTCAGCGCCCACCGCTCACATGCTCATTATCTGGCGAAAGGTGGCAATCTAAATTCAATGTTATGCGAATTGTTTGGCAAAGCCGATGGCTGTGCGGGCGGAAAAGGTGGCTCGATGCACCTCATCGATATAGACGCACGTGTCTCGGCCGCAGTGCCGATTGTTGGTAGCTCAATTTCAATTGGGGTTGGCATAGGTTTTGGACTCCATCTCCAGGGTAAAGATGAAAAGGTCGTCGTCTATCTTGGTGACGGCGCCACTGAAGAAGGTGTGTTTTCGGAGAGTTTAGATTTTGCCGCTCTTTATAACCTGCCGGTACTTTTCGTATGCGAAAACAACCTCTATTCCGTGTATACACCAATTGGTGCAAGGCAAGCAGAAAACCGAGATTTACAGAGAATTTGTGATGCACATGGCATTAAGGCATTCGCAGGAGATGGAAATAATGTACTAGAAGTTTATGACTTGGCCTCTGAGGCGCTAGGACACATGAAAAAATTTAATAAACCAGTACTACTCGAGTTTTCGACGTATCGTTGGCTTGAACATTGTGGCCCCAACTGGGATGACCACCTTGGGTATCGCCCCCCTAATGAACTAGAAGATTGGATCGAAAAGTGCCCAATCGAACAATTAAGGTCGAAGATAGAGGCCCAGCCTAATCACGATCAAAGGGTCCTTGAAAATATTGAGAAATCTATAACTGAAAAAATTCAAAACGGGCTTTCATTCGCTCGCGCGAGTAAGTTCCCCGAACCAGATAACCTCTTTCGAAACATATATGCCTAACAGGGTAGAGTGTAATGCGATCGCTCAAGTTCAATGAAGCTATTCTTGAAGCTACAGACCAAATGCTCGCGGAAGACCCCTCTGTACTTGTAATGGGTCTTGGCGTTACGGACCCAGCCGGGATTTTTGGTACCGTCAGCGGACTTCACAAAAAATACGGGGGTGGCCGCATTATAGAATCACCCACCGCTGAAAGCGGCGTAATGGGTATCGCTATAGGGTCAACTCTTGTTGGCATGCGACCAATAATTACACATCAGCGTGTTGAATTCGCACTACTCGCAATTGAACAAATTACAAATCAGGCAGCTAAGTGGAACTATATGACGGAAGGCTCAAAACCAGTACCACTCGTAATCCGGCTAATTATTGGACGTGGCTGGGGTCAAGGACCCCAGCACTCTCAAAGCCTCGACTCATGGTTTGCACACATACCAGGTCTAAAGGTCGTTGCGCCAGCTTCCCCACGAGACGCCAAAGGACTAATGATAGCCGCTGTACGTGACAACAATCCTGTGATCATTATGGAACATCGCTGGCTCCATCAAACCTTTGGGCCAGTACCCGAACCACCATTCGCAACAGAAATTGGAAAAGCAAGAGTTGTACGGGAGGGAAAAGACGTCACTATCGTCACATATTCATACATGGTCCTTGAGGCGTTAAAAACCGCCAATAAACTAGCCGAAGAAAATATCGAAGCGGAAGTCATTGACCTCCAATCCTATCGACCACTTGATCACGACACGCTCTTGCAATCCATTCGTAAAACCTCGCGGCTGATTACCCTCGATAATGGTTGTATCAAATTTGGCATTGGGGCCGTGGTGATTTCTACAATTGTAAGCCACGACTTCTCAGCCCTAAAAAAAGCGCCTGTTCGTCTCG
>JAYZFO010000026.1:0-31866 GCA_036336685.1 Pseudomonadota bacterium | reverse complement strand
AGCTATGGAAGATGGTCGGCTTGACCTAATCATAGGTGAAGGACCGTCCGCGCGTTCGGTCCAAATTGAATTGCCACCATTCACTTTGGTAGGTGCTACCACACGTTCTGGTTTATTAACGACCCCATTGCGGGAGCGGTTTGGAATTCCTCTAAGACTAGAATTCTACAATATCGATGATCTTGTTCAGATAGTGCAGCGTGCGGCAAAAGTCTTGAAGATTGAAATTACAGCAGAAGGAGCCACAGAAATAGCGAGCCGATCTCGTGGAACACCGCGTGTCGCTGTGCGGTTGTTACGGCGCGTTCGTGACTTTGCATCTGTGGCCGGCGTTACCGCTGTTAGTATTCAACTTGCTGCTGAGGCGCTTGAACGCCTCGAGGTCGATCAAAGGGGTCTTGACGTGATGGACCGGCGTTATCTGGTGTGTATTGCACAAAATTACAATGGGGGCCCCGTTGGCGCGGATACATTAGCTGCCGCGTTGTCGGAACAACGCGATGCGATTGAGGAGGTCATAGAACCATATTTGTTACAAAGTGGTTTGCTGCAGAGAACGCCTCGTGGGCGGATTTTAACGTTAAACGCTTATCGTCATCTCAAACTACCCCCGCCGACTAGCCTTGAACCTCAACTCGAACTCTTGGGTGCAGAAAATAAAGATGGTTGATTTCCCAACACAACATACCTATCCCGTCCGAGTTTATTATCAGGACACCGATGCCGGTGGTGTCGTCTATCACAGTAATTATTTCCAATTCGCGGAACGTGCCCGGACAGAAATGCTGCGCGCTTCAGGTGTCGATCACGTCACGCTGCTTAGAGCAAACGGTTTGGCGTTTGCCGTTCGAAGTTGTGAAGTGGAATTTCTTAAACCAGCGCATCTTGATAATTTGTTGGAAATTCATAGCCGTTGCTTCAAAGTGACGGGTGCGAGCGTTTGGCTCAAGCAATTGATTCAATTCAGTGGAGAGACTTTGGTTGACCTAAAACTTCGCTTAGTATGTTTAAAACTTGATGGGAGCCCAGGGCGGCTCCCACGCACGCTGCGGTCGGCATTCGCTATGACGGCCGATCCAGAAATCACTTAGGCTGCAAACAAGGCAAAGTATGGAATCAGATGTAGTACAATCCACAGTTCTTGCCGGTTCATTTTCTAACGACCTGTCTATCTGGGGTTTATTTTTACAGGCGGATGTCATCGTTAAGGCAGTAATGATAGGTTTGCTGGTAGCCTCGTTCTGGTGTTGGGCAATAATTTTTGAAAAAATTCTTCGCATGCGTCGGTTAAGACGGCAAGCCCTGAAGTTTGAGGAGAGCTTTTGGTCAGGTGGCTCCCTGGACGATTTATTTGACCGTGTGGGATCAAGACCAATCGAACCGATGTCGGCAATATTTTCAGCAGCAATGCGAGAGTGGAGGCGCTCCACCTCTCGGTCAGGGGGGGACCGTGAAGTGGCGCACCAGAGTTTGGCACAGCGCATCGATCGGGTTATGCAAATTACGTTGAACCGCGAACTAGAGCAGCTCGAAAGATATATGACGTTTTTAGCCTCTGTTGGGTCCACGGCGCCATTTGTTGGACTATTTGGGACGGTTTGGGGTATTATGAATAGTTTTACGGCAATTGCAGTGTCAAAGAATACGTCGCTTGCAGTGGTCGCTCCCGGTATTGCTGAGGCTCTTTTTGCGACGGCGTTAGGCTTAGTGGCCGCAATCCCTGCTGTTATCGCATATAATAAACTTTCCACCGATATAAATCGTTATGCTGGGCGCCTAGAGGCGTTTGCAGGCGAATTTGCTGCAATTTTATCACGGCAGACTGAAGACGCGGGATTTTAACGAATGGCAATTGCATCTGGAAATGGCGCAAAGGGAGGGCGCGGTCGTGGACGAACTGCCTATATTCCCATGAGCGATATAAACGTTACACCACTTGTAGATGTAATGCTCGTTTTATTAGTCGTGTTTATGATTACAGCACCGTTGCTGACGGTCGGGGTGCCGGTTGATCTTCCTAAGACGAAGGCGTCCCAGATGGTTGGTCAGGATGAGCCCTTGGTGGTTAGTGTGAACGCTAAAGGCGAGGTTTGGTTGCAAGAGACAAAAATTGGTTTGGAGCAAATGGTTCCACGACTTGAAGCAATTACTGAGAATAATAAGGAAACACGAATATTTGTGCGTGGTGACCGGGCTATCAACTATGGCAGGGTGATGGAAGTCATGGGTCTTATAAATCAAGCAGGTTTTAGTCGCGTTGCTCTAATTACGGAGCTTCCCAGGGGGCGCGATGCAAAAAGAAGCGATTAAGCGATGCACCTCGGGGCATTTATATCCGCAATCCTCCACATTATCGTAATCGTATTTGTTATGATGGGTTTGCCTAACATTTTGCAGTCTGAGCGCACTGAATTCGTTCCGGTGGTTGTTGAGGTCGTGACCGCAGACGCGCTGTCCCCGAAAAAGCGTGTGAAGCCGCCACCAGATAAAAACCCCGTTGCAAAGCCCTTGCCGGCGAAGAAAAAACCGATTCCCAAAGTAAAGCCGAGACAACAAGAACCCCCCGCCCCGGAAGCCCCGTCGACCCCAGCGGTGAAACCATTGCCACCAGAAAAAGAAGTCGAACGGATTCCTGAGAAAAAATTAGCTCCGAAGCCTAAAATAAAGCCAAAGTCTAAAACAAAGCCGAAGCCCAAAATAAAGGCGAAAGCGGTACCAAGGCCGAGGCAGAAACCAAAGAAAATTGTCATGGCTTCACGCAAACAGTATTTACCGAAGCCCAAACGCAAACCTAAACCAACGCTTGACGCGCTCTCCCCACAATCACTTCTGAAAAATCTCGCAGAAGTAAAACCTAGCCAAAAGAGTGATATTTCTCCGGCAATTGTGGAGGCCCTAAAACAAACTTCGCAGCAACCGAAACGTTCTCCGCTGGATCAACGCCTTTTAGAGGACCGCCTTGCGGCGTCTATAATGCGTCAGCTAGCGCCTTGCTATAGTATTTTGTCGGGTGCCAAGGATGCAGAAAAAATGCGAGTAACGGTTAGGGTGCGTCTTAATCCCGACGGGTCACTTGGGGCTACTCCTCGGGTGACGGATGCGACCGGTATTGCGTCTGACGGTTTGCCTCGTGCTGCAAAGGAGAGCGCTCTTCGGACGTTGCAAGATCCAACTTGCATGCCACTTAAACTACCGTACGATCATTATGATCTATGGAAGGAAACAACTCTCATTTTTGATCCTAAGGAAATGCTACGTCGATGAAACCATTGTCCGCCCCGTTTCATTTTTTGCCGCTTTTTGGGTGGCTTGCATTTTTAGTTTTTGTTTTTGCTAATATTTATTGTCCTGTCCGCGCCGAGCTGCAGGTCGACATTACGAGGGGCACAGTAAAGCCGCTTCCAATAGCGATACCGGAGTTTTTTGGACGAACGCCGCAAGAAATTGAAATTGGGCGGCGTATGGCAAATCTTATTTCATCAGATTTGGGGAGGTCCGGATTATTTCGGCCGATTGACCGCCTGGCATTCATACAAAAAATATCAGAACTGCGTGTGCAACCGAGATTTGGTGATTGGCGGCAGATAAAGGCACAGGCACTGGTGTCAGGGAGTGCTCAGGCCCAAAGCGATGGGCGCCTTAAGGTGGAATTTCGTCTATGGGATGTGTTCGGGGCACGTCAAATGACAGGCCTTGCCTACTTCACAGCGCCTGATAATTGGCGAAGAGTGGCGCATATTATAGCGGACGAAATCTATAAGCGAGTGACCGGTGAAACAGGTTATTTTGATACTCGGATTGTATATATTCAGAGCAGCCGACCTCAGCGGAAAAACACCCCATCAGGTGAAATATTTGTTGCGGAGAAACGTTTAGCTATTATGGACCAAGATGGAGCAAATCACCGCTTTTTGACGGATGGAAGGGCAATGGTTTTGACTCCGAGGTTTTCGCCGACAGAGCAGACAATAACTTATCTGTCATTCGGTAGTGGTAAGCCACGTGTTTATCTCTACAACATCAATAGTCGGCGACAAGAACTCTTAGGTGACTTTCCTGGTATGACCTTTGCGCCTAGATTTTCACCCGATGGGAATAGAGTGATAATGAGCATGGCTAAGGACGGAAACTCTGAAATTTATACGATGGACATTAAAACGCGTCGAGTGCGCCGACTGACAAATCAGCCTGGGATAGATACATCGCCGTCTTATGCACCTGACGGCCGAAGAATTGTATTTAACTCTGATAGGGGTGGTTCCAAGCAGCTTTATGTCATGAACGCTGATGGTAGCGGTGTCAGAAGAATTAGCCGTGGGAAAGGTCGATACGCGACCCCTGTGTGGTCGCCGCGTGGTGATAAAATTGCATTTACTAAAAACCACAAGGGCTTTCAGATCGGCGTGATGGACCCGGATGGAACGGGCGAGAGAACGTTGGCCAGAGGTTTCAAGGTGGAGGGACCAACTTGGGCACCTAATGGTCGGGTCCTAATGTTCTTTAGACAGGAACGCCGCAGCGGATCAAACACCGGTGCAGCAAAGTTATATTCCATCGATCTTACAGGGTATAACGAGCGTCGAATAATCACCCCGAGTGGAGCTTCAGACCCTGCTTGGTCGCCTTTGGGTAAATGATGATAAACTACATGCGGATTGTTTTTTATTTGAAATAGATAGAGATTTGAGCAAATGCCTTTGAATAATTCTATGGTTTCGGTTGCGATGGAAATGTTTAATTTTTTATGCAACAAACCTTTTTACACTCTTTCCTTATCAGAACGGGGGAAAAACTGATGCGATTTCCATATGTATTTTGCTTGCTCGCTAGCTTGGGTCTTGTCGCTTGCGAATCGTCTCCCGAGGTAAACACACTTTCAACAACGGGTGATGGACGTTCTTCGTCTGTTGGAAGTTCTTCCTCAAATGTTTCTGGCCCCAAAGAAACCGGAGGTCCCATCAGTAGTAACGCTCTTACGCAACCCGGGCCGGCACAAAGACCCGGAAGCTCGGAAGATTTTGTTGTTAATGTTGGCGACCGCGTACTATTTGGTTTTGATCAATTTGATTTGTCAGCGGAAGCGCGCACCACGATTGAAAATCAGGTGGTATGGTTAAATCGTTTTCCGGCGGTTACCGTTACGATTGAGGGCCATGCCGATGAGCGTGGAACGCGAGAGTATAACTTAGCACTGGGTGAACGCCGTGCTAACTCGGTCCGTGACTATATGATTGCTCTCGGCGTCGATGCCAACCGGGTAAAAACCATTTCCTATGGACACGAACGACCCGTGGATCCAAATTCGTCAGAAGAGGCCTGGTCGCGTAATCGACGAGGCGTAACAGCTATTGCCGATGGAACACCTTAATCTTTCGCTACTAGTCATGTGTTGATTGACGGTGCGAGTACTTATTTTAAGTACGTTTTAAATATGAGTTATAAAGATGGTTATGTTTAATCGAGTGCTGCGCTCTTTTTGCCTGCTTTTTTGCGTGGCGATGATTGATTTGTTTCCAACGATTGCGACCTCTCAAAGTAATATTGATATTCAGGCCCTAATCAATAAAATTGATAGACTTCAGCGCGCAGTGACGGATCTAGAAAGACATTACATCAAAGGTGGAAATCGGCCGAATCGGGTTGATAACCTTAAAACCCAAAGCACCATCAACAATGGAAGTAAAAGTTCAGCACGCAATACGGTACGTATAAGTCAGTTTGAGAGCGAGCTTCGTCAGATCAGGGGTCTTGTAGAAACCGTAGATTTTCGGCTCCAGAAAATGGAGGAGAGGTTCCAGAAAATGGAGGGGAGGTTGAACGAGCTTGTATCAGCTGTTGACCAACGCCTCGAAATTCTTGAAGTGCAATCAAAGCGTCTTATGACTTCAAGGACGCTAGGTGTGAATGGTGAATCATTGCCCCCGGGAAATTCTGTAGGCGGTAATAATATTGATCTACGGCGACCCAACTCTTCCCGTATTCCGGGGGTGCTGGGCACCATTCCGAAAAAACTCGCGGTCACGAAGGCTCAAGGTCCAATAAAACCGGGAACCGTATCTGTAAAGAAGGAGGTTATAGTCAAAGCACCCGTACTGCCCGCAGGTACACCAAAATTTCAGTATGACCATATATACAAGATATTGCGGCAACAAGATTTTCCGAGGGCAGCGACCGCATTAAGAGCATTTATAGATCTGCATCCTAAAAATGCGCTCACCAGCAACGCATATTTTTGGCTCGGTCAGATTTATTATGTCCAGAAAGACTATAGAGACGCGGCTTTGTTGTTTGCCGAGGGGTTTCAAAAGTTTCCACAAGGTAATAAGGGGCCGGACAGCCTCTTGAAGCTTGGAACGTCCCTTATGAATTTAAATAAAAACGTAGAAGCGTGCACAGCATTTGCTAGATTTTTTGAGGACTTTCCAAAAGCGAGGAGTGATTTGACCAATCGAGTAAAGCGGGGCCAGCGGAAAGCTCTGTGTCGCTAAAGACCGACGAAGCTCGCAGCAACTTAAAAATCACTCAAGACGAATTTGCTGATTTAATGGAGTTTGTTGGCCTCGCTGTGGACAGGGACCGAGTGGCGATAGCGGTGTCGGGTGGCCCGGACAGCACAGCGTTATTTATTCTTTTGAGGGAGTGGGCGCTGGCGAGAAAGATTTTGGTGACCGTGTTGACAGTTGATCACGGTTTGCGAAATGGTTCCGCGGAAGAGGCCCAACGTGTTGGGCGTTTTTGTAGTCGCTTCGGCGTGGATCATGAAATCTTGCCGTGGGTGGGACCCAAACTCGATACCTGTATTCAAGCCTCCGCTCGTGAAGCGCGTTATGAATTAATGGAGGGGTGGTGCGCAAATAATGGTGTGAGGGAGCTTTACTTAGGGCATACGCTTGATGATCAAGCCGAGACTTTTCTATTAAGAATGGCTCACGGAAGCGGTCTTGATGGACTGGCTGCGATGCCGCTAGTCAGGTGGCATGGAAAGGTACGAATTGTGCGTCCCCTGCTCAGGATATCACGCAAACGGATTCTAGCAACGTTGGTCGAAGAGAATCTCTCATTTATTTGCGATCCAAGTAATCACGACCGGCGATTTGCCAGAGTTTTAATCAGGGAGGAAATCGAACGGTTAAATGAGCATGGGATCTCCACATCCGCTATTTCTGGTGTCACCCGAATTTTGGGACGGATAAGAAAGCAGAATGAAATTGTAATCGCCGATCTTTTTCGCCAAATGGTAGTTTTGTATCCTGAGGGCTATGCAGAGCTTGATGTTGAACAATGGCGACAGCTCGACCGAGTGCTGGGTTCACGGTTGATTGCTGAATTGCTGCGCATTATTGGAGGTGGAATATACCTTCCGAGGCGTGAGCGTTTAAATCGACTAGTTGCGGTATTGAGTACTCAAACTAGAGGTGCTCGAACTCTTGGCGGCTGTGTTATCTCATTCCGTGGTTTGACCGTTAGGATCTGGCGGGAATATCAAAAAATTAATGAGGTGATACCCATTACCCCCGGAACGTCCGTACTCTGGGATAGAAGATTTGAGCTTTGTTTTAATCTCAAAAAACGTTCAATAGCATCAAATATTTACGTTCGTTCGATGGGTGAGAATGGCTGGGTACGGTTGTTAGATAACGTCAATTTGTCCCAAAAAGTTGATAGCTTGAAGAAAATTCCTGGACCAGTACGCTACGCGTTGCCCGCGGTATGGCGGGGCAAAAATATTGTCGAGGTACCAGATTTATCTTGGTCTCAGGCAGAAAATTTGCAAAATTTTATCCAAAGAGCCAGGTTTAAAAACAAAGCACCATTACAAATACTGCCCTTTTGGGTTGCTTAACCCGTTAAAAACATTATGTAATGCAGTATAGTTTGTTCGATAATCTGCTAGGCATGCGGTCTCAGGAAAATTACTAGTGAACAATTTGGGAAAAAATCTCGTTCTTTGGGTAATAATTGGCCTACTGCTGGTCGCATTATTTAATCTGTTCCAACAACCCTCTGGCCGAAATGGACAATCTGGAATCCCTTACTCGACGTTTTTGGCTGATGTGCAAGTTGGTCAGATAGAAACTGTCACGATTATAGGGCGCAAAATTAGCGGTATACGGAAGGATGGCGGGGCTTTCTCAACGTATGCACCTGATGACCCAAACCTCATACAAGCACTTAATAAAACCGGTGTGACGATTAATGCTGCTCCAGCGGATGATGGTTCTCCATCGCTATTGAATATTTTAATTTCTTGGTTTCCCATGTTGCTGCTTATTGGAGTGTGGATTTTTTTCATGCGACAGATGCAATCAGGCGGCGGCAAGGCAATGGGATTTGGAAAATCTAAAGCTCGTCTTCTGACAGAACGTTCCGGTAGAGTTACTTTTGATGATGTGGCTGGGATAGAAGAAGCTAAACAAGAACTCGAAGAAGTGGTTGAATTTTTGCGTGATCCACAAAAATTTCAGCGCCTGGGAGGTAAAATACCTAAAGGTGTGCTTCTGGTGGGTCCTCCGGGAACCGGTAAAACGCTTCTTGCTCGTGCTATAGCCGGCGAAGCGAACGTGCCGTTTTTCACAATATCGGGATCTGATTTTGTTGAAATGTTTGTTGGTGTTGGTGCTAGTCGTGTGCGCGATATGTTCGAACAGGGAAAAAAAAATGCGCCTTGTATCGTATTTATAGACGAGATTGATGCCGTGGGTCGTCATCGAGGTGCCGGGTTAGGTGGCGGCAACGATGAGCGAGAGCAGACCTTAAATCAATTGCTTGTAGAAATGGACGGGTTTGAAGCTAATGAGGGGGTAATCTTGATTGCCGCTACAAACCGGCCCGACGTTCTAGACCCCGCGCTCCTGCGACCTGGACGTTTTGATCGGCAGGTTGTTGTACCTAATCCCGATGTACTAGGGCGCGAGATGATACTTAAAGTTCATATGAAGCAAGTACCGTTAGCGCCCGATGTAGATGCAAAAATTATAGCACGTGGAACCCCCGGTTTTTCGGGCGCAGACCTTGCAAACTTGGTAAACGAAGCAGCGCTTTTAGCGGCGCGAAAGAATAAACAATTGGTTACCATGGCAGAATTTGAGGATGCTAAAGACAAAGTAATGATGGGCGCCGAGCGACGTTCAATGGTTATGACGGAAGATGAGAAACGGCTTACTGCATATCATGAGGCAGGACACGCGCTGGTCGCACTTTCGGTTCCGAAGCATGATCCTTTACATAAGGTTACCATAATACCACGTGGCCGAGCCCTGGGTGTAACAATGTCCTTACCTGAGCGAGATAAATATGGATACTCCAAGGTTGAACTAACTTCTAAACTAGCAATGATGTTTGGCGGTCGGGTTGCAGAGGAGATGGTTTTTGGCGAAGAAAATGTTACGACTGGTGCCGGAAACGATATTCAACAGGCAACTGGACTGGCGCGTCGGATGGTTACAGAATTCGGCTTTTCCGACAAGCTCGGGCCTCTTCGTTATTCGGATAACGAAGAAGAAGTTTTTCTTGGTCATTCCATTACACAGAGGCAAAATATGTCCGACCAGACCGCGGAATTAATCGATTCGGAGGTTCGTCGTTTGATTGAGGAGGCAGAGATAACGGCGCGAAAAGTGATATCAGATAGGCGCGCCGACCTGGAAACCCTTGCAAATGCATTACTTGAGTATGAAACCCTCTCCGGTGACGACGTCAACAATCTTTTAAAAGGGGAAAGTATATCTCGTCCGTCTGTTGATGAACCCCCAGCTGGGTCCGAGCGGAAGTCTTCTGTCCCGACAGCGGGGAAGAAAAACCGTGGTACTGGCGGTGTTGGAAATATTGGGCCGGAGCCCCAGCCAGGAACTTAAAATAAGATTTATTCCTGTATTTGATTACATTTTCACGTATCTGTACGTAGTAACGTTTAATCGAATAATAAGGCCGGAGAGGATTTGTTAGGCACCTATCAATGTATTAATCCCGTCGGGCTTTTGTCGGGTGCTGCCGCATCCAAAGCAGTTTCTGAGGGTGTGGCTTTTCCGCTTGCAGGGAGTGAGGTCGCGTTTTTAAGTCTGGAGCTTTTCCGGAAACTGCCTGATGGAGATTTTGAATGTAGAGTTGTCCCGGCATCGTCTTCCAATATTGACCTCACGGGACTTACGGAAAAACGAGCGGCTTTCGGGGGTGTTGGGTTAAATAAACCTATATTAGTGGGGATTTTAAATGTGACCCCCGATAGTTTTTCTGATGGTGGGGACTTTTGGAGGCCTAAAGACGCTATTTCCCGCGCCATCGCCCTAGTGGCAGATGGTGCGGATATCGTTGAGATTGGGGCTGAATCAACACGTCCCGGAGCGGCGCCGTTGGAAGAGAGAGAAGAGTTAGAAAGGCTATTACCCGTCGTTGAAGCCACGGTGGCAGAGGGTATAAGGGTGTCGGTGGATACGCGCCGCGCGAATGTTATGAAATCGGTAATAGACGCGGGAGTTTGTATTATCAACGATGTTACGGCACTAACTTGGGATCCGGAATCAATAGGTTCCATAGCATCGTCGGGGGTTTCCGTGGTATTGATGCACATGCAAGGAAATCCGCGCACGATGCAGAACGACCCAAAATACAATCTTGCATCGGCCGAAATTTATGAGTGGCTTTCTCAAAGAGTAGAGGCATGTGTGGGGGGTGGTATTCCTAGAGAAAGAATTGCCGTTGATCCTGGTTTTGGGTTTGGTAAAACCATCGATCACAATAAGGAAGTTTTAGATCGCGTTGGTATGTTTCATGGCATTGGTTGTGCTTTGTCAATCGGTATATCGCGCAAAAGCTTTTTAGGTACAATTACTGGGGCCCGGGTTCCAAAACAAAGAGTTTCTGCCACAATTGCGGCTACTATTATTGCGCTTTGTCATGGTGTGCAGATCCATCGGGTGCACGATGTAGCGGCCGTGAAACAGGCGATTGATGTTTGGAACGCTTTGACTTCAGGCTACTAAGAATTTTAACCTTTATTCGAATATCAATTATTTAGTGATTGGCGCGCTAAAAGTTCTATGTTAGCCACCGCTAAGTAAATGAGGCAAAAGGTAATGGCGCGTAAACTTTTCGGGACCGACGGTATTCGTGGTACAGCGAATGTAGAGCCGATGACGGCTGAGACAGCCTTACGTGTAGGTATGTCGGTCGGAAAACTTTTTACACGCGGTGACTCACGCCAAACTGTTGTGATTGGCAAGGATACTAGATTATCGGGTTATTTGTTAGAGTCAGCATTAGCGGCAGGTTTTATAGGCATGGGGATGGATGTCGTATTTGTTGGTCCAATGCCTACACCGGCAGTTGCTATGTTAACGCGCAGTCTCCGCGCAGAACTGGGGGTTATGATTTCAGCATCGCATAACCCCTATCAAGATAATGGGATCAAATTATTTGGCCCGGACGGTTATAAAATATCGGATGAGATAGAGACAAAGGTCGAGCACTTCGTTGGTTCCGAAATGGAAGCAGATCTCGTTAATTCTGTAAATCTTGGGCGGGCCAAACGCCTGGAGGATGCTGAAGGTCGTTATATTGAATTTGTTAAAAGTACATTTCCTAAAGGTTTGAGGCTCGACGGTCTAAAGGTAGTTGTAGACTGTGGTAATGGCGCGGCCTACAAGGTTGCTCCTAAGATGCTTTGGGAACTGGGGGCAGACGTTATACCACTGGGCATTGAACCTGATGGCGTTAATATAAACAAATTGTGCGGTACAACCGACACTAGGGCGATGTGCGAATTGGTTTACCGCGAGGGCGCGAATATAGGTATAGCACTTGATGGAGACGCGGATCGTGTGTTGATTGCGGATGAGGCAGGGTTGCTTCTTGATGGAGATCAACTCTTAGCCACGATCGCCGAGTCATGGAATTCCGCCGGCAGACTCAATGGTGGTGGTATTGTTGCAACTGTGATGTCGAACGGTGCACTGGAGAATCATTTGAATGGCCTTGGCCTTCAGATGATGCGTACACAGGTTGGCGATAGATACGTTACAGAATATATGCGTGCTAATGGCTTTAATATTGGGGGGGAACAGTCAGGGCACATTGTTTTAAGTGACTATACAACGACTGGGGACGGCCTAATCGCGGCTCTTGAGGTGTTGGCTGTAATGGTTAATGCGGAGAGGCCACTTAGCCATATTGGACGCCGTTTTGATCCTCTTCCGCAGATTATCGAAAACATCCGGTTTGATGGAGTATCGCCGTTGGAAGATGAACGCGTCGTTGATGCAGTGCGGGCGGGCGAAGGTCTTCTTAAGAAAAAGGGGAGGATATTAATTAGAAATTCAGGTACTGAACCTGTTGTGCGTATTATGGCTGAAGGAGAAGATCTTGATGTCTTAAAAGATATCGTTAACGAGATAGTTCTCGCGATAAAACAGACATTAAATTCTGGAACAGCATGAGAGGCCGCGTTCTAATCGTTGCGGGTTCAGACTCTAGCGGGGGTGCGGGTATCCAGGCGGATATTAAGACGGTGACTGCGTTAGGTGGGTTCGCGGCCACCGCAATAACCGCTTTAACTGCCCAAAATACATTGGGTGTTCACGGCTTTTTGAATGTGGATACGGCCTTTGTCAGAAAACAGATTCAAGTAGTATTGAATGACGTTGGCGCGGATATTGTGAAGACAGGAATGCTTCATAACGCGGATGTCATCGGGGCGGTATGTGAAGAGTTAGATAATAACGCACCCGGCATTCCTCTTGTTGTCGACCCAGTAATGGTTGCAAAAGGTGGTGAAGCGTTAATTGATGAGGCTGGCGTTCGCATGATTTTCGAGGAATTAATTCCGCGTGCGTACTTAATTACGCCTAACATCCCCGAGGCTGAGACCCTTCTTAAACGGTCAATAAAAAATGTAAAAGAAATGAAAAAGGCTGCAGAAGCATTGACTGTGGAAGGGGCTAGTTCTGTTTTGATAAAGGGCGGACATCTGTTGGGAGACAAACTAACAGACGTTCTTTTAGATCGTGACGGCTTTCACTTTTTTGAAATAGAGCGTGTTAAAACACGCCACACCCACGGGACCGGTTGTACGCTTGCATCCGCTATCTCAATTAGTCTATCGCAAGGTCTAACTCTACCGGCCGCAGTCGGGAGAGCACAAGAATATGTAGTAGCCGCTATCCGTAGTGCGCCAGGCCTTGGGGCTGGGCACGGGCCCTTAAATCATACCCATCCGGTTATTTGATTTAATAATCCCGAGGGTCCTTTGGAAATACCAATATATCAAGTTGATGCGTTCGCAGACGAAGTGTTTAGGGGAAACCCCGCTGCAGTGTGTCCACTGATTAATTGGATTCATACTGATCTAATGCAGTTGATTGCCAGCGAGAATAATTTGTCTGAAACAGCTTTTTTTGTCCCAAATCAAGAAAATCGCGGAACCTATGAACTGCGGTGGTTTACTCCGTTAATGGAAGTGGATCTTTGCGGCCATGCTACCTTAGCGAGCGCCTATGTAATTTTTGAATTTCTGGCTCCTAATCAAGAGTGTATTCGGTTTGAAACCCGGTCTGGGTTGATAGAAGTGGTGCGACGGGATGAGCTGTTTTTTATGGACCTTCCAGCATACACAGGATTAGAGGTAAAATGTCCTAACGATTTGCTTATCGGGCTTGGTGCTGCTCCAAAAGAGGTAATTGAGGGTCCAAATTACATTGCGGTTTTTGATGCAGAGCAGGACGTGAGGGACAGTGAGCCCGATTTAGAGAGACTTTCTCAGTTGCATCCGAGGGGGGTAATTGTTACCGCGCCCGGGATCCAACATGATTTCGTATCAAGATTTTTCGGCCCATCTTTTGGTGTCCCAGAAGACCCGGTGACTGGGTCCGCTCATTGTATGCTCGTGCCTTTTTGGTCCAAAAAATTCGATAAAAGAAACTTAAAAGGGCGGCAGATATCTACGCGGGGTGGTGAATTGATTTGTGAGATGCGTGGAAATAGGGTCAGGGTTGGTGGTAATGCTGTATTGTATTTGCGGGGGTTAATTCAGGTCTAGGAACATATTGATGGTTTAATATTTATCTATACTACGAAGTCTTCGGCCAAAGACCCTTTTTCGGTCTTCAGATGAAATCATGCCTGTCAAAACGTCCCTATAGCCTTGTACTGCTTCCGCGCCGGCTTCGCGATAAGCTTTTGCAATGCGTTTGCTTTGGCTTCCTGATAGTCGTTGTTCTAGTTCCAAGCCCTTCGCTGTTAATTCTAGGAGGCGTTGCCGCCTATCTTCAACCCCCTCGCGTTGATTTATAAAGTCTTCACGCACTAGTTGCCCCAGGACGCGCGAAAGGCTTTGCTTAGTAATTTTTAAAATACCCAGTAATTCTGAAACATTAATTAAGGGATTTCGGCCCACAAAGTAGATGACCCTATGATGTGCACGCCCAAACCCAAATTCTGCGAGGATTGTATCTGGTTCCGCGGTAAAATCACGATATGCATAGTAAAGTAATTCCATTCCTTGACGGATGTCTTCTTCTCGCAGAAAAAGGGGATTAATACCTGGTTTTATGGCAGTCATGTTGACATATATGCCCGCGAATGTTACTTACCGCAACCCTAAATTTAATATTAGTTCATCCAGGGGCGTCCAGGGAGTAAAAGGTAATGGTCAGCTTTGATGATCAAGAAGGACACGTTTGGTATAACGGTGCATTGGTACCTTGGAAGGATACGACATTGCACGTCCTTTCACACGGTTTGCATTACGCGAGTTGTGTTTTCGAAGGTGAGAGGGTGTATAACGGTCAGGTATTTAAGCTGCGCGAGCACACGCAGCGCTTGATTGACTCTGCCGGCGAACTAGGGTTTGAAATACCCTATACGTTAGCGGAACTAGAAACCGCAACTCGTCAGACAGTAACTGCACAAGGTTACCTGGACGCCTATGTCAGACCTGTTGCGTGGCGTGGTAGCGAGATGATGGGGGTTTCTGCGCAAACTACTAAAATCAATGTAGCTATCGCTGTTTGGGAGTGGCCTTCATACTTTTCACCGGAGGCGCGTCTTCGCGGTATAAGGTTAAAAACAGTAAAGTGGCGTCGACCCGATCCGAGGACAGCACCTGTACATGCTAAAGCGGCGGGTCTTTATATGATCTGCACGCTATCAAAGCATGAAGCCGAGGAAGAAGGATATGATGATGCCTTAATGCTCGACTGGCGTGGACAAATTGCAGAAAGCACAGGCGCAAACATATTTTTAATTCAAAAGGGTAAGATTCATACTCCGACACCAGATTGTTTCCTTGATGGAATCACGCGGCGTACAGTAATCGACCTTGCAAGAAAACGCGGTCTAGAAGTGATAGAACGTGCAATTCTACCTGGTGAGTTAGCTGAAACCCAGGAAGTATTCGTAACAGGGACTGCCGCAGAGGTGACACCGGTTGGACAAATAGATGAATTTAGTTTTGAGGTGGGTGATATTACTCGTGGTTTACTAACAGATTATGATGACCTCGTGCGGGGTACCGGCTCCACGTTGGTTTCTAACTCTGGGTGAGAATTCGGCTGTTCCATGCAGAATTATGGTGAAATTTCAGTTTTTGTATAAAACTGACATAATCAAATGAAAGAATCGTTTAATCATCTGTATTAGCAACCCACCTTGAAGCCGCGTCGGTATCGGTTGTGCGGGCGCTGACCCAATGGAGCCCCGATTTTCTGTTTTCTAACTTCCAAAAGGGCGCATCGGTTTTAAGCCAATCTATTAGAAATTGACAACTTTCAAGAGCATCTTCCCTGTGCGACGACGCCGTGACGACGAGGACTATTTGATCACCTGGTTCAAGAGTTCCGTAGCGATGTACGATTAATACGTCCTTTATGTCCCAGCGGTTTCGCGCCTTAATTTCGAGGTCATGAAGTGTTTTTTCCGTCATGCCCGGATAATGTTCTAACGTCATAGTCTTGATTTGGTCGTCCCCAAAATATTCTCGTACTATCCCGACAAAGCTTGAAATTCCGCCTATCTCGGTGTTGGATTTTAGAACTTTTGAGAGTTCAATACCGATATCAAAATCTTCTTTTTGTACCCGGATCATTTGTTCTAACCTCCAGTCATTGGCGGAAAGAGCGCGACTTCATCCCCCTCGAAAATCTTAGTATCGTGAGGGGCTATCTCTTGATTTACTGCCGCACGAATATTTTCAATCTCCTCAAAAGCTTGTAGATAACCGCTGCCTCGCGTCTTGAGAAAATCAATCAACAGAGCAATAGTATCGATATGGGTAGGTAAAGAAATTTCTTCTTTCGAAATACCAATACGTGAGCGAACCCATCCAAAGTAACGAACTTGCATCATCCCACCTCATTAAAGGGTAAATATTCCACCATCGAACCAGGGCGCAGTTCGGTTAAATCTTCCGGCAATTCCACTAAACCTTCTGCTTCGACCATACTTGTTAATATCCCAGCACCGTCCCGTGGGAATTTATGTGCCACAGGGAAACCGTCCTTCACGGTCTTAATACTAACCCTCAACCATTCCCGACGTCCAAGTTTCTTTCGAAGGCTAAAACCTGATTGTACTTTGTAATAGACGGGCGCTATTTTTCGACAACCCCCAAGTTTGAGAATAGCTGGTCGAGCAAAAATCATGAACGTCACCAACACCGCTACCGGATTTCCCGGCAAACCTACAAATGGAACTTGCCCAACCTGGCCTAGTGCTATGGGTCGACCAGGTCGGATTGCGAGTCGCCAAAAGTGTATTTGCCCAATGTTCGCGACCGCAGAGCGTATATGATCTTCTTCGCCTGTTGAAACACCCCCGGAGGTCATGATCAAATCATGCGTTTTGGAGATCTCCAGCAATCTCTCGCGAATTCCATCGTGAGAATCGGGTAGTATGCCGAGATCGTCTGAAAGACAGCCCAAGCCGTCCAAGGCAGCACCAATTGAATACCTATTAGCGTCATATATATGGCCTGCGGGTAGGTCCTGACCTATATCTCGCACCTCATTTCCTGTAGAGAAAAGGGCCACTCGTAATTTTTTGTATACGGGAACCATTGTTTGACCAGTGGAGGCTAATAATCCTATTTCTTGTGGCCGTAGCACAGTCCCAGCTTCCAGAATACGGGCCCCAGCGGCAATATCCTCTCCGGAAAAACGAAAGTTTGCGCCCTTTTTTATACCGGGTGGGATGGTCACGGTTCCTTCGGTTTCTTGGCAATCTTCTTGCATTAGAACCGTGTCTGCGCCTTTGGGGATAGCCGCTCCCGTGAAAATCCGTACTGTCTCACCTGCTCTTATTGCTCTTGAACACGCGTCGCCGGCGGCAATGCGCCCAATCAACTTTAGTTTAGTTTCTGTGTCGGTGGAGAGATCACTGTAACGCAGAGCGTACCCGTCTACTGCAGCATTGTCGTGCGGTGGCACGGCCATAGGTGAAATTATATTACTGGCGAGGGTCCGTCCTACGGCTCCCTTGAGAGCAATAGTTTCTGTACCAGTAACGGCATGCAACCTTTGATCTAATTGCGATAACGCGTCTTTTGTCCTTAAAAGTTCACCGCCGAAGGCAAAACAATTGTCTGATAGCTGAGCCACCTCACACAGTCCCCACCGGACGCGCCCGTATCGCAAAATTAGACAATATGAAATCAGTTATAGCTACAGCATCATTTAGATTAATTACCGGTATATGTGCCGCAGGTAGATCCACATCGCTAGCAATCCCGATGATGGAGTTATTTCCTTTATATATAGGTTCGATCCCTAACGCTTGACGATAAACCTCGATCTTGGGGTGTGTTGCCGCTTTAAAGCCCTCAACAAGTATTATATCGCAAGGGGATACCCGGCTTAGAAGTTCGGGAAGAGTTGCTTCTTTCCGTGATTCATTCTCGTGGATTATGGCCCATCGTTGGCTTGACGCAATTATCACCTCCTTGGCGCCCGCCACACGATGTTCATACGAATCTTTCCCAGGCTTATCTATTTCGAAATCGTGGTGTGCGTGTTTAATTGTGGCAACACGATATCCTTGTTTAGTGAATATTGGGATTAAACTCACCATAAGCCTAGTCTTGCCGCTACCACTTACTCCTGTAATCCCCACTATGTGCTGAGGGTAATGCATAATGTTCAGGCCTTATCGCTATAAATGATGTAACGCAAACTCGTTCGTAGATAATCGTAGCCGGTTATTAAGGTGATTATTGCCGCTATATATAAACCGATTTCTCCGATTAGTCGCACCGGGAAAGCCTCGGGGATAAATGGATGAGCTGAATTTCCAATAATTAATAGGCTGATCGCAACCATTTGTACTACTGTTTTCCATTTGGCTAACCTGCTCACTGGAATTTTATAGGATAATCCAGCAAGAAACTCCCTTAAGCCCGATACTAGTATTTCACGGGAGACAATTAGTATCGCTGGAATGATAGTGCTACCTGATATTTGTCCGAAACCCGTCATCATGAACAGGGCGGAAACTACTAGAAGCTTATCCGCGACCGGGTCTAGAAAAGCACCGAAAGATGAGGTTTGATTGTTGGCACGCGCCAGATAGCCATCTAGGTAATCGGTAATACTGGCTAGCGTGAATAATCCGCCAGCAATCCACTGCCCAGTAGGGCTTTCCAAAAAGAACATGCCGACTATTAGGGGGATTAACCCTATGCGAGTAACAGTGATTATATTAGGGCCGTTTAATATCATTCGGATCCAGATTTATCAGAAAAAAGTCATGGACAGAACGATTACCGTTCTCAATTAAAATGATTATAGATTTTACTGGCGACAGTTTTACTTATTCCGTGTACTGCCTCCAAATCCTCTAGCCCCGCACCCGAGATGTTACTCACTGACCCAAAGCGGTTTAGCAGAGCGCGTTTTCGTTTAACACCAATTCCCGGTATTTCGTCAATAATAGATTGACCAACCGTTTTTCTACGACGGCTACGATGGCTACCAATAGCAAACCTATGGGCTTCGTCGCGAAGCCGCTGCAGAAAATAAAGCACTGGACTTTGAACAGGTAGAGTAAATGCATTGCGGCCCGGAACGTAAAAGCGCTCGCGGCCCGCATCTCGTTCCTTTCCCTTTGCTATCGCAACGATTGGGAGGTTGGTCATTCCTACCTCTTCCATAGCTTCCACCGCTGCTGCAAGTTGCCCTGGGCCGCCGTCAATCAAAATTAGGTCGGGCCATGTTTGGTTATTTTGGTCGGTGTTTTCCTTCAGGGCACGTGATAACCTTCTATGGAGAACCTCGCGCATCATCCCATAATCATCTCCAGGTTTAATGTCAGGATTTTTGATGTTGTACTTGCGATACGCACTTTTCTCAAAACCGTTTGTCCCAGCAACGATCATCACACCGACTGCGTTTGTTCCAGAAATATGACTATTGTCGTACACTTCTATTCGTTTAGGTATGTTTTCTAAGTCAAAAAGTTCCTTTGTTTCTCCGAGCAATCTTGTATGCGTGGAACTTTCTGATAAGCGAAGAGCGTGCGCCTCAACGACATTCTGTATAGTATTTTCAAGAATTTTACGCCTTATACCTCGCGAAGGTTTAACAATTTGCACCCGGTGGCTAGCGCTGCTTGATAAAGCTTTTTGAACTAGTTCCAAATCGGGTAATTGGTGGCTCACCAACACTAATTTTGGGGGTTTTTTATCCGAGTAGAACTGTCCTAAGAAGGATTCCAATACCTCTTCGACTGATATCGATTTAGCGTGGCTAGGAAAATATGTTCGATTTCCATAGTTCTGCCCCGCTCTATAAAAAAACACTTGTATGCATGTAATGCCGCCATCTTGATGTGCGGCGACTATGTCCGCCTCTGATATTGTCCCAACGTTTATATCTTGTTTTGCTTGAATTAATGTAAGTGCGCGAATTCTGTCCCGATATTCGGCAGCGGCTTCAAAATCCAGAGAATTGCTCGCGGTTTCCATCTTTTTGGACAGTGTCTTCTGTACTTTAATACTGCGACCAATGAGAAAATTATGTGCCTGTTGAACAATTTCATTGTAGGCGTCGGGTGAAATGTACCCCACGCAGGGAGCTGTACAGCGTTTAATTTGATGCTGGAGACACGGTCGGGTCCGATTGGTGAAAATACTGTCGGAGCAGCTTCTGAGCGGAAAAAGTTTTTGTAAGGTATTAAGCGTACGGTTAACTGCACCAGCTGAAGCGAATGGTCCAAAATATTCGCCATCATCTCTTAATTTTCCCCTATGTTTGACGAGCTGAGCCCATCTTGTGTTTTTACGGAGAAGGATATACGGAAACGACTTGTCATCTCGAAGTATAATGTTGTAGCGCGGTTTCATCGTCTTAATTAAGTTACTTTCCAAAAGCAGTGCTTCCACTTCACTCTTGGTGCTGACTATTTCAACTTCAGCTGTTTTGGAGATCATAAGTCGAATACGTTCGGGCAGTCTTTTTGGCCGAGCGTATGCTGCTACTCTTTTATGAAGGTTTTTAGCTTTTCCAACGTATAACGGTTTGCCGTGCCTATCAGCCATGCGGTAAACACCTGGACCCCGCGGTAGATTGGTCAGAAGAGATTCAATGAGCTTTGCCCCTTGCAACGGTATACTAATGTTTGGTGAAAAGGTCATCGTTCCAACATAACAGGATTATCGGTGCAAGAATCAACAATTTGTTAGTTGTTAAATTATAGAAAAACTATCAATTCATGGAGTAAGATTATCCACGGATTTTGTGGATAAGGTTGTACATAACCTGAATAAGACCGATTCTAGGCAATCTTGTCCCAGAATTTATCTGGAATTAGTTTAACTAGGCTTTTGATATGGTTCGATTTAGAATCAATAGATAAAAGCCGAAATAAAGTTTCGGGGAAGTGTATTATTTAAAGTCTGACCTTATAGAGAAATATCCCAATAATTTAACGTATAACAAAATATCATGGTTTTTACGTGCTTTGGTTAGTTCGTATAATCTCTATGCCAACACTTCCGGCATCTGCAAAAACATCTAGTTTTTCTATTCGTATTTTCGCGTAGCTTACTGATGATTCAGAAAGACACAAATCAGCGAGGCGCTGGGCTAGAGTTTCCACAAGATTTACGTGGCCGGTGGCTACCAAATTTCGCACCTTTCCGATCAGGTTTTCGTAACAAAGAACGTTGGAGAGTTTATCCTCTATTGGTGATAAATTTTCGAGCACCGTTAATTCAATATTAATTCTAATTCTTTGAGACCCGTCTTTTTCATGTCGATGAACGCCTATTAGACAGTCGAGAACAAGGTCATTAATAAATACCCGGCTCGTTGACGCCTCTAATGGTCTCGGATTTAATGTGTGGAGGGGTTCGACAGTCATTTTATTCCTGTGATGTTGTGTCGGGTGAACCATTACTCGAATACTGGGCTATTCTTGTCCGGGAAATCCCATCCCAAGTGTTGTCCTCCGTCAAGCGCAATCAATTGTCCTGTTAACGATGGGCTTGAGAGTATGTAGCGCACGCCCAGACCAATCTCTTTGGGGCTTGCGCCGGTTCCCATCGGCATTTGTGATGCTTGTTGCCGGAATGCTTCAACATTTTGTCTAGGGCTTGGTAACGTCGGACCGGGGCCAATCGCGTTTACGCGGATGGATGGGGCTAACGAGATGGCAAGGCTTTGGGTCATTGTCCACATAGCGGCTTTGCTAATTGTATATGATATAAAGTCCGGAGGTACGCCTAGTACACGCTGGTCGGCAATATTAATTATATTTCCGCGTTGTTCACTAGGAAAACTTGCGGCAAAATCTTGAGAAAGGCGGATAGGTGCCCACAAGTTTATATCTATATGTAAATCCCAACTGCGCCTTGAAACAGTGGTTATATCATCACGTTCAAATACTGACGCATTGTTGATCAAACAAGTTAAAGGTCCCGCGACTTTAATAGCCTCCGAGATGAGATTGTCTAATTTGGCTTGTTCCGTGAGGTCTGCCTGCACTGTATAAGTTTTGGCCCCTTGCTTCACTAGGTCTTCGGATAAAGAGTGCGCTTCATCGATGGACGTGTGATAATGAATTCCTACGGTCCATCCGTCCAATGCAAGCCCCTTTGTGATTGCAGCGCCAATGCGTTTTGCGCCTCCGGTCACTAATGCATGCTTAATTACTTCCATAGACGCGCAGAGCCTTATATATGCGACCCATTTAAGAGATAGGTTGATCTTTACGTTATGGTACCATCGATCCCAACGTATTGGGTAATAATATATGCGACGTAAAGCCCTATAAGGGTCACCCCTAAAAGCCTCGGAAATCTAAGCCCGGTTACTAAAAAGAAAAAGATGCACGCTGTTGCGCCTACAAACACTAAAAGATCAAAGTTTATGATTGTCTCAGAAATTGGCAAAGCCGTTACCAAAGTGGTGATACCCGCTATACCACACACATTGAATATATTACTCCCGACCACATTACCCACACATAGATCAGGGTGTTTTCTATAGGCGGCGACTATGGCTGCGGCAAGTTCTGGCAAAGACGTCCCGATCGCAATTACCGTAAGTCCAACTACTTCGTCCGGAACCCCAAATTTTTCAGCTAACTCGGTTGCGCCACCCACCAATAGTTCTGCACCGCTAACCATAAAAATAATGCCCATAACGATGAATGTTGTGGAACTGATTACAGGATAATTTGATATCCAACGTCTCACTGTAAGACCGATAAATTTTTTTGAAAATGGGTTGGTTTCTACTGTGAATTCCACGTGCTTATCTGGCCCGCTATTTTTTATCTTAATATTGCGGCGTAGCGTAAGGGCGACGTAGGCCAACATAAAAACCAGTAATACCAAACCTTTCCAGAGGACCAATTGTCCAGTAAGGGCAAGGAAGAAAAAAAGCAAAGTCGCGGCCATCATGGCTACCGCGTCGAACCGTATAAGGCTGGGTTTAAGCGAAAACGGCGTTAGTAATATAGCTGCACCTAAGATAAGTAGAAGATTTGCAACATTGCTTCCAAGCACGTTTCCTACGACAAGCCCAGGCGCGCCGATTAATGCTGCGTTGATACCCACGAATAACTCTGGCAAAGAGGTACCAAGACCAACTACTATAAGACCGATAATCATGGGTGATATGCTGAATGTTTTCGCCAGCAAAACCGACCCACGTACAGTCCCCTCGCCCCCAGCTAACAGCAGACAAAAGCCGGCAAAAATAAGAAAATATGTTGTCATCTATCTAATCGGAAACATCGATACTCTTGGGCAGAAATAATTTAACTCTCTTTCTTGGGATCACTTGTTTTCGTTAGGTAATGTCTTTTAGCGTGTCCATTGCTTTATTTGTCGGAAGAAGTTCCGAGTTTGGGTAAACCTATAAAAACAGGCAACAAGTTTAAACAGCCTATTGTACCAAACCTATCGGACTTTAGTTATTGCTTTTGCGTCTTTTTTCTCGTGGTTTTACGATTCCGTCCGCTTCGCTTCGCAGAGTCGATGCGGGCTTGCAACCGGCGAGGCCCGGCAGGTACGCCTATTTCCAAGTGTTCTAAACGCCTTATTTCATCCCGCAAACCTGCTGCTTCCTCAAACTCAAGATTTGCCGCAGCATTTCGCATGCGTTCATTGAGATCGTCTAAGTAGGTCTTTAAATTATGACCCGTTAGATTATGATCGGGGTCGAGGCCCTTATCCACAGTGACCGAATCATTTGAATAGACGCTTTCCAAAATATCCGTAATGCCCTTTTTGATGCTTTCCGGTGTAATGCCCTTATCGACATTGTATAGTTTCTGTTTTTCGCGACGGCGGTTTGTCTCATTTATAGCATAATCCATCGAATGGGTTATTTTGTCCGCATAAAGAATAACTCTTCCTTCTATGTTCCGAGCCGCCCGGCCAATGGTTTGGATTAGTGATGTTCGAGACCTTAAAAACCCTTCTTTATCGGCGTCAAGAATTGCAACTAACGCGCATTCTGGGATGTCTAGCCCCTCTCGAAGAAGGTTGATACCGACCAGCACGTCAAATGCACCCAGTCTTAAATCACGTATAATTTCGATCCGTTCAAGCGTATCTATATCAGAATGTAGGTATCGTACTTTTATCCCAGCGTCCTGCATATATTCCGTCAAATCCTCTGCCATTCTCTTAGTAAGGGTAGTAACTAACGTCCGTTGATTGTTGTGTGCAGTTTCTTGGCACTCATATAACAAATCATCAACTTGGTTCGAAACAGGGCGAATTATACAGATTGGGTCTATTAGACCTGTCGGTCTTATAACTTGTTCAACAAATGTCCCACGGGTTTGCCTCAGTTCCCATGGCCCGGGTGTGGCTGAAACATAGATGGTTTGCGGTCTCATCGCATCCCATTCTTCAAATTTTAGAGGTCTATTATCTACACAGGACGGAAGTCTAAATCCAAATTCCGCCAAGGTAGATTTGCGGTTAAAATCACCGCGGTACATACCCCCTATCTGCGGCACTGTTACGTGACATTCGTCTACAATCAGCAAAGCATCGTCCGGAATGTATTCAAATAAGGTTGGAGGGGGTTCACCTGGCGCGCGACCCGTAAGATAGCGAGAATAATTTTCTATACCTGCACAATGTCCGGTTGCTTCCAACATCTCTAGGTCGAAGTTTGTTCGCTGCTCAAGCCTTTGTTTTTCAAGTAGTTTGTTATCCTTTTCTAACGACCCAAGTCTTTCTTTTAGTTCTCCCTTAATTTCTTGAATGGCCTGCCGGATTGTTGGCCTGGGTGTTACATAGTGACTGTTTGCATATATGGTCACGCTGTCCAGATTTCCAGTATTTTCACCCGTTAGCGGGTCAAATTCGTTTATTCGTTCTATTTCGTTGCCAAAGAATGATACTCGCCAGGCGCGATCTTCATAGTGAGCTGGGAAAATATCAATTGTGTCCCCACGGGCGCGGAAAGTGCCTCGATAAAAACTCTGATCATTTCGTCGGTATTGTAATGCTACAAAGTTCTTAAGTAGCTCGGTAATTTCAACCGAGTCGCCAATTTTTAAGGGTATGGTCATTGATTGGTATGATTCAAGCGATCCTATCCCATATATGCAGGAAACGCTTGCTACGATCAAAACGTCTCGTCGCTCAAGAAGCGCTCTAGTCGCGGAATGGCGCATACGGTCAATTTGTTCGTTGATCGATGCATCCTTTTCAATATATGTGTCGGATCGCGGAACATAAGCCTCTGGTTGATAGTAATCGTAATAGGAAACAAAATACTCCACAGCATTATTGGGAAAAAAAGTTTTCATCTCTCCATACAGCTGGGCAGCCAGTGTTTTGTTAGGCGCAAGCACAATCGTAGGTCGTCCAATACTTTGAACTACATGAGCTATAGTGAAGGTTTTCCCGGACCCTGTGACGCCCAACAAAACTTGGTCGTTTTCGTGGTTGTCAATGCCCTGTATTAATTCTGCTATGGCCTGCGGTTGATCGCCCGCTGGCACATATTCTGAAATAATTTCAAATGGAGTATTGTTATCGGGTTTAGGAAGAACCAAGTGGTTAGATCGCAATTTTTTCATGATCACAAATATGGCGCAGCTACACGCCGAATTCTAGTTGCCTGATACGCTTAGCAAGCGTAATTTCGCTGCGAAAAGGTTTTCGCACAATGACGATACTATCAAAGCGCCTATCAAGAATTAAACCCTCTCCTACGAATGTTTTAACCGGTAAGGTAGCTGAGTTAAAACGCTCGGGACGTAATATAATAGGTCTGGGTGCTGGTGAACCAGATTTCGATACGCCTGAAAATATTATCGCCGCCGCAAAAAACGCACTAAATAATGGGCATACTAAATATACCCCAATCCCGGGTACACTTGAGTTACGCAAAGCCATTTGTGATAAATTTCAGCGAGATAATGGGCTGAATTACACGCCGGATCAGGTGATTGTAAGTTGCGGGGGAAAACAGGTAATTTATAACGCTTTCATGGCAACTTTAGACCCAGGAGACGAAGTTGTCGTCCCGGCTCCTTATTGGGTTTCCTATCCGGATATGGTGCGTCTTGCGGAGGGAACGCCGGTATTCCTAAAAGGGCTGGAGGAGAATGATTTTAAAATAACACCCGCTGAACTCACGGCATCAATTTCCCCAAAAACCAAGTGGGTATTATTAAACTCTCCAAGCAACCCAACCGGGGCGGCGTATACGAGGGAAGAACTGTTGGCGTTAACCAAAATATTAAAGCGTTATGAGAATGTTTGGTTGCTGACCGACGATATGTACGAACATATCATTTACGATGATTTTGAGTTCTTTACGCCGGCACAGGTAGAACCCAGCCTGATCGACCGGACACTTACCATAAACGGCGTGTCTAAAGCTTATGCAATGACAGGCTGGCGGCTTGGCTATGGTGCTGGTCCACAAAAACTCATAAATGCGATGACTGTGGTGCAGTCTCAGTCCTCAACGCACACTTCTTCGATTAGTCAGGCTGCTTCGGTCGAAGCGTTGAACGGAACACAAGAATTCATACAACAACATAACGACAGTTTCCGGAAACGACGTGATCTTGTTGTTTCTATGCTGAATGAGATGCCCGGAGTTAGTTGCAGGTCACCGGATGGCGCATTTTATGTCTACCCGTCTTGTGCGGGTGTAATTGGGAAAAAAACGCCCTCGGGTGACATAATCCATAACGATGCGGAGTTTTGTACTTATCTACTAGAGGCGGAAGGTGTGGCGGTTGTGCCCGGGGTCGCATTTGGCTTGGAGCCTTTTTTTCGAATCTCATATGCTACTTCAGCTGATTTGTTGGAAGAGGCCTGCAATCGCATAAAACGCGCGTGTACTGCTCTGGTTTAGGTTCCGTGCAGCTATTTTCGCCCGTTAATCGTATGCATAAAGTTATAGTGGTTTTTTGACTTGGGCAGACATACCAATAGGCGTTCGATGAATTTAGGTTGTCCGGCAAGGTTTGGGTTTCAAATTTTGGGTCGGATACCTAATCCCGAAAAATCGTGGGTGTATTGTGAAATTTTTCGAAGGGTGCATGTCGTAGTAAGTGATTTCTAGAATTTAGCCGAGCCCGTTTCATATCATTGTTGGTTTCAATGTATTTTGAGCGTCTAACAACAGAAATAGCGGTACTACAGATATTCAAAACAAACAATGGTGCAGTGTTTTCTGCACTCTTATTATTTCTTATCTCTTGCGTAAACAGGGGTAGATTGTTCACAATAGAACCTTAAGAAATATTATACGGTCGATTGAGAAATAAAAGGTGCACTAGGCGGCACCGTACTATTAACCAATAGGCAATCGGCTTTTGGGAGGAAAATATGGGCGGTTCTCGCTGTGCAGCAATTGTTGGGCCATATCTCTGTGGCAAAACCACAGTTTTGGAAAGTCTCTTATTCACTGCGGGTGCTATTCACCGCAAGGGCACGATCAAAGAGGGAAACACTGTTGGAGACGCTTCCGCAGAGGCCCGAGGACGACAAATGAGTACCGAAATATCATACAGTGGCATGAATTATCTGGGGGACGACTGGACACTTATAGACTGTCCTGGCTCCATTGAGCTAATGCAGGAATATCTTAACGCGTTAAATGTGGCTGATACTGCCGTACTTGTTGTCGAACCTGTCATCGAGCGAGCTAAAACGCTCTCGCCTATTTTTAAAGCGCTCGAAAACAGAGATACCCCTCATATGGTTTTTATTAATAAAGTGGACACCCTAACAGCCCAAATACCTGATGTTGTGGCTGCAATTCGTGCTGTATCTAATAACCCATTATTGCTCCGGGAATACCCAATTACAGAGAATGAATCTGTAACGGGCTACGTGGATCTGATTAGTAGGCGTGCGTACAACTATGTTGATGGTGCCGAGTCAAATGAAATTGAATTTCCACCCCATTTAACAGAGGAAATCGAAATAGCGCGTGGTGAAATGCTCGAAATCGTTGCGGATTTTGACGATTCAATTCTGGAAAAGCTGCTGGAAGATGAAGTCCCTGATGTTGATGAAATATACGAAAAAGCTGCAGAGGCGATGAGAAGGGGCCAGTTAGTTCCGGTGTATTTTGGTTCTGCAGAAAAAAATCACGGAATTCGTAGGGTGTTGAAAGCCTTGCGTCATGAAGCCCCCCAACCCGCCATGCGAGCCGAAAACCTAGGTTTTGATGCCGCGGGAGAGGCAACCGCTCAGGTGTTTAAGACCTATCATGCCCAACACAGTGGAAAGGTGTCCCTTGCACGGATTTGGTCAGGCGCCATAAAGGATGGCCAAACTTTGGGAGGGGTCCGGATTGGTGGTATGCAAAAGCTCGTAGGAGCAGACACCCAAAAATTATCTTCTGCGGCGGCGGGGGATGTTGTTGGGCTCGGCCGTATGGATGATGTTCGTACTGGTGATCTGTTGACGGAGTCAGGTGCCGAACCTGACAAGTCACATTGGCCAGAAATTTTGAGCCCTGTTTATTCGATGGCGATCAGCCCCGAAAATCGTAGCGATGAAGTGAAATTGTCGACGGGGTTGCAGCGGTTGCAGGAGGAAGATCCTTCTCTCTACTTTCGACAAAATGAGGATACGCACGAGCTCGTTTTATATGGGCAGGGAGATATTCATCTCCAGGTTTCTCTCGAAAAATTAAAGAACAAATATAATGTTGCCACGGTCTCCTCGATCCCAAATGTTCCCTATAAGGAAACAATAAAGAAAACCGTATCTCAACATGGTCGATTTAAGCGTCAGACTGGGGGACACGGAATGTTCGGTGATGTTCATGTAGACATTGAGCCAAGACCAAGGGGGGCGGGTATTGAGTTTACCAATAAAATTGTGGGAGGCGCGGTTCCTCGTCAATACATTCCGGCTGTTGAAGCGGGTGTCAAGGAATTTGCGGTAGAAGGACCCCTCGGTTTTCCGGTAGTCGATTTTGGGGTGACATTGACTGACGGACAATTTCATGCGGTAGACAGTAACGAAATGTCTTTTAAACTCGCTGCGCGGCTTGCAATGAGCGAGGGCATGCCAAAATGCTCACCTGTGCTTCTCGAACCGATTGTTAAGGTAAGTATAGATGTCCCCTCTGACTATACGAACAAAGTACATGGATTAGTCAGTGGTCGACGCGGCCAGATTCTTGGGTTTGAGGCTAAGAGTGGTTGGACTGGCTGGGATACGCTATTCGCTAATATGCCCGAATCCGAAATCCATGATCTTATCATTGAGCTTCGGTCTTTGAGTCAAGGTGTGGGCACCTATTGTGCCGAATTTGACCACCTTCAAGAACTTTCCGGCCGTGTCGCGGATCAGATAGTTGCCAAACGAGCTGAGGCAAAAGAGGCAGATCGGGCTAATTAGTGGAGCTAAATGTTTTTGCCAAAGCTGTTTTCTGCTCTATCTAGCTACGGACGTTCTCTAATATGCCAAGGTTGGTAGTTAATTTTGACATCTAAAAGCGGGCTGTTATTGATAGTAAAGGATATTATCGGTGCTCACTAAAACTAAACCAAAATGGGCATTACCGAGTTCCATTGCGACGGACGAATCGCATTTCCTAAAGCGCCGAAAATTATGTCAATCTATCGCTGCAGGATCAATTCTTTCTTGTGGTATTCCGTTTAGTGCAACCGCGTCGGCAATTTCCCAAAAGGCCATAGGTTCACGGCGATTCCGCTACCCGGCGGAAAGAAACACCAAATACACATTAGATCGCGGCATCACACCCGAAAAAATCACTACCACCTATAATAATTTCTATGAGTTTGGTTCACATAAAAATATTTGGCAGGCAGCCCAAAAGTTACCCATCCAGCCGTGGCAAGTGGTGATTGACGGCTTGGTGGAGAAAGAAAAGTTAATAGACTTTGAGGCACTTTTGAAACAAATGCCTCTTGAGGAAAGACTGTATCGTCATCGTTGCGTTGAGGCCTGGGCTATTGCCGTCCCTTGGACGGGCTTTCCGATCAAGGAATTGCTGCGTTATGCAAGGCCGCTAACTAGCGCAAAATACCTGGTAATGGAGAGTTTTGTCGATAAAGAAAGGGCTCGCGGTCAGCGACAATATTGGTATCCCTGGCCGTATCGTGAGGGCATTACAATCGCCGAAGCGGAAAATGAGCTTTCTATTATAGGTACGGGTGCTTACGGTAAACCGATGCCCAAGCAAAACGGGGCCCCACTTCGGCTTATTGTGCCGTGGAAGTACGGCTTTAAGCAGATCAAATCCATTGTTCGTTTTACTTTTACCGAAAAACGTCCGGAAAGTTTTTGGCAGCGCATTCAACCTCATGAATATGGCTTTTGGGCCAACGTCAACCCAGAGGTGCCCCATCCGCGTTGGAGCCAGGCTACGGAGCGGCTTTTAGGAACCGGTAAACGTGTGCCAACGCAAATTTACAATGGTTACGCTGAACAAGTGGCCCACCTTTATGCTGATATGAAAGGTGAAAACCTTTTTATGTGAGAAGAACTATTTTTGTCCGTAGGGCTACGGTATTGTGATTTTCTACAAAAAATAAAAATAATACTAAAACTATAACTAAAATAAGGTTGCCTCTGTCGCTTGATGCGCGTCTTCGGTACTTATTCCGTCCGCTAGTTCAATAATTTTTAGGCCTGTTTCAGCAACGTCAAAAACTCCGAGGTTCGTAATAATTCTGTCGACGACCTCTTTGCCCGTTAGCGGGAGTGTGCACTCTTTAAGAAGTTTTGAATCTCCCGATTTGCTAGTGTGGTCCATAACAATTATTACTCGTCGAACGCCTGCAACGAGATCCATCGCGCCGCCCATACCCTTGACCAGTTTTCCGGGAATCATCCAATTTGCAAGATCGCCCCGCTCCGAGACTTCCATAGCCCCAAGAATGGCCATATCTATTTTGCCTCCGCGGATCATTGCGAAGGAAAGGTCACTTCCGAAATAAGATGTTCTGTCGAGTGCAGTTACGGTCTGTTTTCCAGCATTAATGAGGTCAGCATCGATTTCTTCCTCAGTGGGAAAAGGACCAATGCCGAGCATGCCGTTTTCTGATTGTAACGTTACGTCAATTCCCTCTGGAATGTAGTTACTGACTAAAGTTGGAATGCCAATACCAAGATTAACATACCATCCATCGCGCAGTTCAGCCGCAGCGCGCCTTGCCATCTGGTTTCGGTCCCACATCATTCCAATTCCCTTCTAAGCCGCACGGACTGTGCGTTGTTCAATTCGCTTTTCATGTTGACCCTGCACTAGCCGGTGAATGTATATGCCCGGTGTGTGGATCATGTCGGGATCAAGGGCACCGGTGGATACAATTTCTTCAACCTCTGCGATACAAATTTTTCCACATGTTGCTGCTGGGGGATTAAAATTCCTTGCTGTTTTGCGATACATAAGGTTTCCCTGTTCGTCCCCTTTCCACGCCTTCACTATTGATATATCCGCAACCAGTCCACGCTCTAAAATATAGGTTTCGCCATCAAATTCTTTTTCTTCTTTTCCCTCTGCGATAACAGTACCGACCCCTGTTTTTGTGTAGAAGCCAGGAATACCAGCACCGCCTGCTCTCATACGTTCTGCAAGCGTACCTTGAGGGTTAAATTCTAACTCAAGTTCGCCCGCCAGATACTGCCGCATGAATTCGGCATTTTCTCCCACATAAGAAGAGATCATTTTCTTTACCTGTCGCGTCTCCAACAACAGGCCAAGACCGAAATCATCAACACCTGCATTATTTGAAACTATCGTTAGCTCTTTTGTCCCAGATTCTCTGATAGCGGAGATCAGTAGTTCAGGTATACCACAAAGTCCAAAACCCCCGGCTGCAATAGTCATGCCGTCGAACATGGCACCGTCCAAAGCGGCTACCGCGGATTGATATATTTTTGTCATTCCAAGTTTTCCTCGTTATCGG
>JAYZFO010000025.1:0-32348 GCA_036336685.1 Pseudomonadota bacterium | reverse complement strand
TTCCATACCACTATCCCTCGTATTTGTTCATGATCGGCGGTGGTTGATCTTTGCTTAACACATATTCGATGCATACCAAAAAGCTCAAATCAATAAAATCACCAGTCGTGTTTAAAACCCAAATCGAGGTAACAAACTTTTTGTCCCTTTTAATCGAACCTCTTTACGCTTAATCTAATAAATAAAATAACTAATATAACTAATTGATAACAAATATAAAAAATTTAATACATTAAACGATTATAATGGTGAAATTCTCGTAAATGGTTTATGAGGGGGACTTAGAATGTGCGGTGAATCAAAGTTCCGAGGAGAAATGAAAAATTGTAGTAAAAAATACTAGAATATTTCCCCATAAAAAGTTTGCTACTATTCGCATATGTTTGCCGCTATCAAAAGTTTGGTTATCTCAAAACCTCTGATGTTTCTTGGTTGGCATTAAAGAGGTGGATCAGACTTGTTTAGGGAGTAGAACGTCACATGAAGGTTCTTTCGGGGGGGCTGTTTCGGCCGATTGCTGCTTTGCTTGAGGGTGGTCTTTGGCTGGTCTATATTTTTTCGCGCGTAACGATTAACCCTTTCCTGCGGCTACGCAGGGTTATCCGGCATCGACCGCGAGAAGCTGACACGCAAGTTTCGATGATCGGCAACCTATACCGTCTCAAACAACTTAAGCCTGACAGCGAACTTTGATCACAGCAAGTTCGCTGCAATACGTATTTCCTTCTCTTCTATCGAAATGGGCACGACGGCGTTCTGATTAATGGAACCCTATTTCTTAGTCGGTTTAGCTTCGTGTTCGTAACTCCGCAGTTCCGAGCATATTCGAATTGAGTATCGAGAAAAGATGTGATCTTTTCCTGCATCCATAGCCTCTTTGTGACGAGGATCGCGGGTCCATGCCCGCAGGGAACTCTCGTCGGCCCAGTACGAAACGGTATTTATTCGGCCATCTCCAGATATATGAGCGTAACTTTCCTTACCCTGAAATCCAGGGTACCCTTCGACGCGAGGCATAAGGTCTGCTAACCATTTCTGTTGCTCTGCCTCCATTCCATCAAGCGTTTTAAATTCAATTATGCATATGATCATGAGGTGTTGCGCCCGGTAAAACTAAACACATCTTAATAGTGTGGCACGTCAGTTAGAATTTCAGAAGAACATAATGCCGGGTGAGTCTTTTAAGAAAATAACCGTGAACCCTTCAGGAGTGCTTAATGACGATTAACGGCCTGTCAAAACAACAACTAAACAAAACGGATGTATGGGATTTAGACAGGTTTGACCCCGTATTTTCCGTAATATGCTTTCCTGAGAAGTTCTTCCGTTACACCGTCGATAAAGGTGTAGGCGGGCGACACAATCTTTCCAACTTCCGATACTCGAACCAACACAGCGTCGAACACGGGGATCGCATCTCCGTGCTCTACAGCAATATCCTTCTTCAGAGCGGTGTATATTGGATCGGTGCCATTGTGTATTGTCGCCACCCCCGAAAACCGATAGCCGTGCCTGGAAAAGATATCGACGCAGTTGATCTCAATTGCAGGATTACGAAGTATATTACTAACGGTTTTTGGCGACGCCATATTGGCGAAAATTAAATTCTGAGTATCATATACTTTTAGTGAGCTTTTTGGCGACAAGTTGGGCGTGCCGTCTTTATTAACAGTAGCTGCAAAACATAACATCGTTGTTGATATTATGTGTTTCATGTCCTCATCAAGCATATGTGTTTTCCATTTTGTAAAAGTACATACACAATATACCAAATCTTTGGTTACGTAATGGAGCTTTAGGTTTAAGTATGGGATTGAGGAAATCGTGATGGCTAAAACGCTGTAAAATATTATGGTGAACAACTTTAAGTGGTCATTTAATTTGGTGATTAGCGTGTGGAAACAGTGCCATAGAGGTGCCCTGATAATCCGTTTAACGGTCTTTTTTATGATGTTCACGCCTTATTGGACCTTTGCTCATCCTGAACCCAAGTGTTTTCCGATCGAAAATGCGCGCGAGTCATTAGCTCAACTTGGAATGGAGCGTATTTGGCGCGGCGTGCCCGGTCCGATCGGTGTTATAGAACTTTGGGTTAACAAATACGGTGGCTTTAGTATCGGGCTAGCCACCAATGATGGAGCGGCATATTGCCCAATGGCGGAGGGGAGCAAGTCGATCAGATCGAAAAGAGATTGGCCCGGTGTCGGCACATAAATAAAACTTCCTTTCTCTAATAACCGTGGGGGTATTCAAAACGCAATAACTTTATAGAATTGGAAGACCTGCCTATTATTTTTTTTCGTTATACATACTGCAATAATCATCGTAGCCGACGATCGGCCAAACTCCCCGTGGCAAACCTTCAGGTTTCTGCTCAATGTTAAGAGGCGGGAAATAACGGCATTGACCATAGTTAACCTTCCCAAACGGTTTTACGTCGTAGTGTTGGCAGGCGTTGCAGCATCCTGAAATTTTTTCATATATCTCGTCCATTTTATGCCTCTTGGAAATGAATAACTTAGTCAGTTCAACGGCAGTTTTTCTATACGATGGCTGTCACTAATTGTTGCACCCGTATGTGCTTTGACTGAAGTGCAAGATCTAAAATTGAACTAGCCGATTACCCGTAAGCCCCTTGGAACATCGTGTATGCTCTCACATCCACTGTTGGTGATCAGCACGCACTCTCCCGTTTGAACACCTGCCTTGCCGTCCTGGGTCGTCACATTCGGCTGAATTACAAGCATCATACCTGCCCGAAGTTCGATATTTGGGATTTGTCCCGCGGGACGGCTGGTAGAACCAAGAATTGGTGGAAAATAACCGCCTCCATACCCGTGAACGAGATCATCGCACGTCGTGAAGCCCGCATCCTCTATGACGGACGAAGCAGAGACGATCTCTTCGGCCGTAGTCCCGTTTCTAAGAATATTAAAGATACCCTCGTAAGCCGCTTCTGCGGTCTTGTGGAGATCTTGGTAAAGTTGTGTTGGATCGTCATCTATCGAAAAGGTGCGTAGCACCTGTCCAGAATACCCCCGAAAAGCTCCCGATATTTCGCAGAATACGGCATCTCCCTTTTCTATTGGACGTGCTGAGGGAAGTTGACGCGGCACTTGGCAGTTTGGATCTGACATCGGCGTTGAGCCAAAAAAATGAATTACAGTTTCTCCACCAAGCGGTACCCACGCTCGTTGACATAAATCCCCAAGTTCGCGCTCGGTTATCCCGGGGCGCAGATTGTCCGAGACTGCCTGCATTGCGCGATCTGAATACCATGCTCCGATCCGCATCCAATCGATTTCCTCCGCGGACTTGATAAGTCTTAAGTGCGTAAAATCGCGGTTAAGGTCGACAAGATCAGCAAAAGCTTCTCGTAAACGGCTGGCGCCACTCATTCCCAGGGGACCTATCACGCCGATCTTGTCGCCTGAACGAGCACCACGATGTTGAAAGTCCTGGATCACGGTACCGATAGTGTCGGGACCTCCCCAATCAACCTCACAGTTGGTGGCACCTATTTTGGCTTGAGGAACATGATTATGAAATTGTACGTAAAGTTTGTTTCTCTCTCGTGGAGTGATGATAAGCGCCGCTTCCGCAGAGGTAGGCCAGTGGGTTAGCCATGGGATACCGGGGCCGTTCCAGTAAAAACCGTATACCAAGAGATATTCGAGATTTTGCTCTGTCATCAGCCCGTTTATAGCCGTCTGGCGCCGAGAAATTTCGGCTTCAGAAAAGCGAGGCCACTCTGCTTCCACCAGTGCTGCTAAATCCGTCGGAAGCGGGTATGGTTTCTGAATATCCATGAACGCGTTCCTCCCAATAAATTTTAGACGAGTTTTCTCCAATACCAGCGCTTCAAAACGATTTTTAGGAAGACAATATTTCTCGAGTAAGGCTGTTCTTCGCTAAAACCTTTCCAGACTTGATTACAAATTTCGGTGGTTGTTGCAATCGCAAAACATGTTGGACGGTAGATGCACAAAGGACATTGAGGTCCGCTTTCTTGCCTATCGCAAGTCCGTAGTCTTCAAGTCTGAGGGCTGTAGCTGCGTTTCGCGTGATGAAATCAAATACCGCGCGAATTTCGTCTGGATATGTCATGTGACAGGTATGGCAGACAAAGGACGCAACTTCTTGCTGGTCGTTTCTGCCGAACGGGTAATAAGGGTCGTTTACATCGTCTTGCGCGGAAAAAACATTTGCCCCCGCCTTCCAAAGGTCCTTGGTGCGTGTCACTCCACGGCGCATATTGTCGCTGTCATACCGCCCCTGCGCGACTAGGCTAATGTGAGGGTTGGTTGCAATTGATATACCCGCTTCTGCGACAAGAGCGATTACTTTTCTGGCGTGTACCTCGTCATATGCTGCGAGAGCGCCGCAGTGGCTGGCTGAGACCCGGCCTTGGTATCCCTCGCGGATTGTTTTAGCGGCAAGATATTCAAGAGATCTGCTGTTTGCGTTATCAGTGTCATCCACTAGCATGTGGATGTCTTTGTCATATTCCATTGCAAGTTTGAAGCAGAAGTCTATGTGTGCACGAGCGTCCTCGTCTAGGTGTTCATGCCAGGGTAGACCGCCCACGACGTCGGCACCAAGTTTCATGCCCTCGCGCATCAGGTCCATTGTCCCAGGATCCCTAATTATGGCTTCTTGTGGAAAATCAACAGCCTCAATTTCTACGATGCCGGCCCACTTCTCCCGCAGCGCTATAATACCTTCAAGGGGGGTCATGCCTCCTATTGTATCTACGTCGGCAAAAACTCGAAAGGTTGTTGTGCCGTTCAATATTCCTTCCTCTATTGCTCTGCTCGCGCGTTCTACGATTTCGTCTATGGTATAGGTGCGTTTGTGTTCCCAGGTAATTTCTAAACACTCTTGAAAACTGTTTGTCTCGTTTGGGCGCATAATGTCGCCGAGGTTGCTCTTGTCATGATGCACGTGGCCATTCACATACGTGGGGGCGGCCAGAAACCCATCGGCATCTACTTCTTCCGTACCTTTACCATCGATTATGCGCTCTAGTGCACTGATACGAGCGCCTTTGATCCCAATATCCCACTTACCGTCTTCGTCAAGCAACTTTGCATTTCTGATTATGAGGTCCACTATTACATCCTCCGAGAATGGATCTACGCCATCCTTTTTCTGCGCATAAGTTTTAAAATTTATTTAAATGACGTTTTATCAAGTACCAGTAAGCGCTTTTGCAACTTCACCAATTGTCTCGACCGAATCCCCGACTTCTGAAAAACAAATTATTCTACAGGGACAAGCCTCGAGGCCCTCGAACCGCCAGGGGAATGCTCCGATGATGAACCGTTGATTAAGGGCGAGTTCGATATCCCCGCCGACATTCTCGGCGTGTATTAGACCTTCGTTGAATGCTTCACTGTGGAACATGAAAATATCGGATTTTGCTTTTCGACCCGATAACGCATGAGTGTATTCGTACTCACCAAAATACTCCTCGCAGCTCATGCCGATCTGTGCCTCGAAACGAGCTTTCAAATCGGGGCGCATTTTACGGATTGACGTATTCATCGCGTGATCGCCGGAACCACAGTCGATCCCGAACCACTTAATTTTCTTTTCGTACATCCAGTCCAGCAATTCGCGGCCTCCGCCAGGATGGAGGCAGAAATAACGTTCGAGATCTTGTTGAGGTCGACCTTCGTAGTAACGATGAAAGCCGGTGTGGATTATTAGGATATCGCCATCTTTAATGTCGACTGGTGCCTCTTCCATCATCTTCGGCGTTATTAAGCCCCAATCATCAATTTTATCTGAAATATCTACAACCGCTCCCGGGCCCACAAGGTAATCGAGAGAATATGAGGCCATGTCGCCTTTTACGTCTGAAGCATGCATTGCGCCATCAAGATGTGTACCGACGTGCATGGCTGTATCTACCCGTTGGGCAACGATGCCCCCCGTTTGTAGGTTTTGGGCGTAATACATTTTGTTCCCCGCGTAACCAACCCAGCCAGGGGTATGCAGGTTCATCATGTGTGATAGATCAATTATTTTCATTGTACGGGGTTCTCCTTGCCATCGATCGAGGGTATTCGTATTTCTAGTGTTTGTAAAAATAACTGTTAGTGGCGTTCTGTGAAACCTGTTCCCTTCAAATATACTCAAGCCTCCACGTGGAAAGACGCTGTCTCACTTTTGGGTGAGTATGGTGAGGATGCTAAGTTATTAGCAGGCGGTCAGACGCTCGTTCCTGCAATGAACTTTCGTCTCGCTCGTCCCAATGCCCTAATAGACCTGAACACGATCAGTAATTCGGCATACACCAAGACAACTGACACACACATATGCATAGGGGGGTTGGCCCGACACATTCAGTTTGACGTTCCCCTTACAGATGGTCCTCTTCGGGAATTTTTGCCACGCGTGAGTCGCCATATTGCACATGTTCCGATCCGAATGCGGGGGACATTTGCCGGTAGCCTTGCCCACGCGGACCCTGCTTCGGAATGGTGTGCTCTTATCGTGAGTCTTGACGGAACTATTGTTGCGGAAGGCTCTTTCGGAGAGCGGGAAATTGAGGCTAAAGAGTTTTTTGTTTCAGCGTTAACGACTTCTCTGACTAATAATGAAGTAATACGGGAGGTTCGGCTGCCTTTATTAGACGAGGGCTGGTTTTGTGGTTTCCAGGAGTTTAGCCGACGAGCGGGCGATTTCGCGCTTGCAATCGTAATTGCACATTTAAAAATAAACCAAGGCGTAATCGAAGCCGCTCGCATTTGTATAGGCGGTGTCGGTGTCGTTCCGTTCAGAGCTGCGTCAGCTGAAAGCGAACTAGTCGGTCATTCCCCAAACTCAGGTATTTTTACGAGAGCAGGAGAAGCCGCATCAATTTTAGCGGATCCAATTGAGGATCCACACGCCACAGGGTCTTATCGATGTGACCTTGTGAAGACGTTGGTGCCTCGGGCATTAAGCGAAGCTTCAACGCTAGCAGGTCTGAAAATATGATTATGTCAGGTAACAGGCATAATATTAAACTTAATATCAACGGAACTGTTCATGATGTTGAGGTAGATGCGCGTCGCACACTTGTCGATACGCTACGTGATAAATGTGGCCTTACCGGTACCCACATTGGATGCGAACACGGCGTGTGCGGGGCGTGTACGGTTCTAGTCGATGGGGTGCCCGTTCGATCCTGTTTGATGTTTGCGGTCCAAGCTGAAGATAAAAAAATACGAACCGTTGAAGGGCTCGCGGATGAGGGACGTTTTAGTTTGATTCAGCAGGCTTTTCACGATTACCACGCGCTTCAATGTGGCTTTTGCACACCGGGTATGTTGATGCTGGCGACTTGGCTGGTTGAACGCGAAGCTGCTGTGGCCGATGAAGAATTACGTGAGGTCATTGCATCGAATTTGTGCCGTTGCACGGGGTATCAAAATATCCTCCGAGCGGTTCGGGCAGTGCTTGATGGAGAAAACCCGTGAGCGTTATTGGTCAACCATTGAAGCGATTGGAGGATCGTGATCTTCTTCTGGGTGAGGGTCAGTTCGCTGCGGATTACACATTCTCTGATCAGTTGTATATGAGGGTTGTTCGCTCAACAATTGCGCACGGTATTCTCCGAGGAATAGACGTGAGCGAGGCTAAAAGGCTGGGTGGCGTTGTGGAGGTGTGGACCGGCAAAGATATAGGTCATCTACCACCAATAGATTTCCGGCTTCACAAGCTCCAAAATCTCCCTCTTTGTCGCCAGCACGTGTTGGCGCAGGATAAAGTAAGATATGTTGGGGACCCGGTCGCTGTAGTTTTTGCAGAAGACCCCTATGTTGCCGAGGACGCCGCCGATCTCGTGTATGTTGAGGTTGATCCTTTAGAACCAATTATGGACGCAACGAGGCCGCCCGGGGAATTTGCGCCCGGTGTCAGTACGGAACCAGCGGTAGTTGAAAAAAGTTACGGTGATGTTGAGGCGGCACTCGATGAAGCAGCGCATGTTTTCGAATTTGAGTTTCATGTTGGACGCCACACAGGAAACGCGCTCGAAACGCGAGGCGCCAACGTGTTCTACAATGCGGAGCTTGATCGGTTAGAGTTCTTTGGCGCCGCCAAGGTACCCCATTTCAACCGTGCAGCAATTGCCGAAATGCTTGGGTTAAATCGAGAGCAAATTCAACTGTTTGAAGGACATGTCGGCGGAGGATTTGGGGTGCGGGGTGAGTTGTATCCCGAGGACGTCCTCTGTTCATACGCAGCTCTACAAATGAAACGACCCGTTAAATGGATTGAAGATCGCTTTGAAAACCTCATGGCAGCAAATCATTCCAGGGAGCAGGTGTTTCGCCTTCGGGTTGGCGTCGACAAGACAGGTTTTATTCTTGGCCTGGAAAATGAATTTTTTACAAGTCAGGGCGCGTATATCAGGACCCACGGTGCCACTGTAACGGACTTAGCTGCGGCGATGTTACCGGGTCCATACTTAGTTCCTTCGTACCGGACCCAAGGTCGGGTTCGCCTAACAAACAAAACTCCCTGCGGTACATACCGATCGCCTGGGCGATATGAATCGACTTTTGCCCGAGAACGTCTGCTTGATCTAATTGCGAACCGATTGGACCTTGATCCAATAGAAGTTCGCCGCCGAAACTTTATTATGTCAAATCTAATGCCCTACAGCAGAGGAATAGTTAACCACGGCACCCCGCTTGTGTACGATTCCGGCGACTACGCCCTATTACTTGATAAGATTTTAGATCGTATTGCCTATGAAGACCTCCAAAAAACTTTGGAGGAAAGGAGGGTGGCAGGTGAAATGGTGGGCCTGGGTGCGGCGTATTTTGTGGAAAAAAGTGGTCTTGGTCCCTACGACGATGTTCGAATTGAGATGGATCGAGATGCTCGTATAGAAATAATTACGGGCGTTGCCTCTATTGGCCAAGGTGTTGAGACCGTGATGGCCCAAATTTGTGCTGACGGTCTTGGTGTTGATTACGAAACAATCCGAGTTACGCATGGTCAGACTGATCGGATTGAACGAGGAATGGGCGCCTTTGCATCACGCGTTACCGTTATGACGGGGTCCGCAGTTGCCGAGGCTGCAGCCAAGCTGAGAGAGCGTTTAGTTGGGACTGCTGCAGAACGTCTGCAGTTACCTGCTAGTGAGTTAAGTATAAGCGATGGGAATATCACCGCGAATGGTGATCGAGAAGGCCCATCTATTCCCGTCGTGGATGCCGTTTCTGCTACTCTGGACGAGGTTGGTGGTGATGTACTCTCAGTTGAGACCACTTTCGAAGCCACGCATATGACCTACCCTTATGGTGTTCATATTGCGATCGTCAAAGTTGACCCAGCAACAGCCGGAGTGGAAATAGAACGCTACATCGTCGCTTACGACATCGGAAAGAGTGTAAATCCCATGTTGGTTGAGGGACAAATCGCCGGAGGAATGGCTCAGGGTATTGGCGGCGCGTTGTACGAAGAGTTTCTCTACAGTGACGAAGGTCAGCCATTATCGGCTACCTTTGCTGATTATCTATGGCCAACAGCAAAAGAGGTTCCAGACGTTGAGACTTTGGTTACGGAGGATGCACCCAGCGGCACAAATCCTTTGGGGCTAAAAGGTGCCGGCGAGGGAGGTATAAACGCGAGCGGCGCTGCTATAGCTTCAGCGGTGGGGCATGCGATCGGTGACCCCGAAGCCATTACCCGGCTTCCAATATCACCACTTCGCCTGCACGAAATTATCAAAAACTTACGTAGTGAGTAAAGTTACTCCCATACTGAGAGTGACCTTACAAATCTTACTTTTGTGATCCTGTATGTATTATCCTTGGGGTGGTCCGATCGGCGTCAATGAGAACGGAATATGTTCTTCGACATAAGATTCGGCCATTTTTTGAAAATCTGGATCAGCCATCATTGCGCCCATTGCACCCATATCTACATTAAAAAGCGTAACAAGCGCCGTTTTTTCGTCTGCCTGGCCAACAAGCGTGCGTGTTTCGTCGCACATTGTCGAGCGGCGTTCCCCGTCATCAGCGAAAATTTCATGCCAGTCTTCATAACTCGATTTTAATTTTACGATTATATGTACGTCCATCTCACCCTCCAATTTTGGGTCTTATTAATCTTCATAACTAAGTTTGTTATTGACCAACTAATTCTAACTATTTTTTGTAACAAATATTGTCGATTGGGTTTCTAGAAAGTCCAGTCGATCCTATCATCAAATTCCTAACTGGGAAGCGGTTATTAGCAACGACATCCTTGCGTTGCGAGCAAAGAGTAACTGGGTGTGTTAGCTGCGCGTGAAGTAGAAGTTAATTAGGCTACAATTTTCTTCAGTTCGCGGTCATTTAAAGATGCCCGGGAGCACAAAATCCTGGTGGTAAAGTGCCTTGATCCAAGTTTTTATTTTTGAAAGGCAGTAGGTGTTTCGCAAGCCTCAGTGCCCATTTCTGCCGGCACGGAGAGTTCCAGAAGTTCAAAACTATCAGATGTCTGGGTCTCGTTATGTGGTGCAAAGCCTGGGATGTATACTGAATCCCCTTTTTCGAGACGGACCGTTTCTCCGTCAGCAAACTGTAATTCCAGCCAGCCATCCAACATATAAACAAATTGGCCTTCACACTTGTGATAGTGCCAGCCCGTCGGTTCGGAGAGGCCATCGCTGGCGGATGTACGCTGGGCACGAATGCGTCCGTTACTCGCAGCGGTCACGCCCAGGTCTGCATACTTAAAAAAATCTCGCCGACCTTTCACGTAATCGGGCTGTGATTCTCGTGCAACAGCGTATTCGCCGGCTGGGAGCGTTTCGATTGCTTGCGTGGCTTGGATAGGCATGACGCGATCTCCTGTAATTGCGTGTCACTCTTTGGGTTGTTAATAAAGCTTAACGGCGGTTAAGAGTAGCGGCAAGACAGATCGTACTGGCGGAGTTAAGCTAATATCCTTGAAGTCATCCGGCCGAACAGCGAGATGTACGGACTGTTTTAGGCTGGTGCCGGTACCCGAATATTCGGTGAGGGTTTGTCACCCACCAAAATTTGGGCAAGCCCGGCGATGATACCAATTGCCACCCCGATTTGCCACGCTAGATCATAATTCCCAAAAGCACCAACCAATAATCCCGCACCCCAAACTCCCGCGAAAGAACCCGTTTGATGAAAGAAAAATGCTATTCCGGTTAGCGTGGCCACATACCGTAGCCCGAACATTTGAGTAACGAGTCCGGCGACCAAGGGAGCCACACCAAGCCAGAGAAGCCCCATTACGGCGGCGAATACAAGTGTGTTTGTTGGGGTGGCGGGCAAGAGGAAATAAATTACGATGAATGCGGATCTTAATATATAGACGCCGCCAAGCAACACGTGTTTTGGATAGCGGTCTCCTAACCATCCGAGGACATAGCACCCGATAGCGTTGAAACCTCCGATTACTCCAAGGGCATAGGCTCCTAATTCTGGTGATTGTCCACAAATCTGCAAGTACGCGGGAAGGTGTGTTGCAATGAAGATTAATTGAAGTCCACAGACAAAATACGCTATTGCCATCGTCATGTACGCGCGGTGCTGAGACGCTAGTTTTAAAACGTCCCGCAAAGGTAACTTGGCGATCTTATCTGTAGAGTTGCGCATCATTTCCGCCGAAGGCTTGTCGCCAGAACCGACAAAGAATGCAGCAGGTAGCATTACAACGCACAAACCTAAAAATGCGATCATTGCGACGATCCATCCGTCGTTTGTTATCAGGTTTTCCGCGAGCGGTGCTGCAATAAAAGATCCTATTGACCCTGCAGCAGAAATAGTGCCCAGCACGACACTTCTCTTAGCGGTAGATACAGCTCGAGCAGAGGCAGCGAGTGCGAGGCTTAGAGCTGTGCAGGAAAGAGCAATCCCGATCATCACACCCATCCCAAGGATGAGGACGAAGGGACCCGTTGCGATCATCGTTACACCAAGTCCCGCAGCGTACAAAAAGGTGCCGAATATGGTCATCACTCGGCAGCCGAATTTATCCGCAAATGCCCCGATTATTGGTTGCGTGATCCCCCAGATCAGGTTTTGGATAGCGATAGCGAGGGTAAAGTCCGCGATTGAAATACCTAAGTCCGTTGTTACGGGGTCCATAAAAAGTCCCCAGCTTTGTCGCATGCCCATGCTCATTGTCAGCATGATACTCGACCCCACCAGTACAGATATTGTTTGGGCGCTGGTGAATGCTGCCTGGTTACTTTGGTTCGTCATTTATATGGAACTAACACGTGTCTGAATAAATACTCAAACTAAATAAGTCCTGGGTTTTGTCCAATTTAGAGAGCGCAAAGCCTATTTAGTGAGTTTGTATGCTAGAAGAAAATACCTTTGCAAAGACTTAAAAACTAAAGACAAGTACTATGAAAATTGTACGACCTTACTAGATGGCATTGCCGATCGGTCGCCTGGAAATTTAGGAAAGGTCAAACTGCCACAGAGTAAATCATCACGGTGTAGAATACGATTAACGCAATAATTCCAACGATCAACGTGAAACCGAGTTTGAACCACAAAGACATGGGTTTTAGTGGGTAACGTACCAAAAACCACACACATACCCCTAGTAAGATTAACCCAATTAGTTCTTCCAAATAAATCTACCTTTCGGAATCTTTTGCATTACTCTCCATTTCCCTTTCACCGATCATCCGAAAATTCGCTATAGCTAGTCCGTCGTGAAAATACCGGAGATAGGCCGGCTTTCGGCGGTCTCCTGTAGTAGACGTAAATGTTGCTCTAAGTGCTTGTGTTGCATCCTGATCAACGACAAGTGGGTTCTTGGTCAAAACTACACCGTAAACGTCACGGGCGTAATCGAGGGTGAGACGTTCCTCCAAAACATCTTCCAATACGGCTTCCGGATTTCGATCCCGAGGATTTCCGTGACCTCCACCTCCACCCGAGACATGCAAAAATGTTTCACCTTCGAAAAAGTTGATAGGTTCCATAGGCATAACTGGGATTGGTGTTTGTTCCGGAGTCCCTGCATTTTTCAGGTTCCAAGAGGGTGTACCAGCGGCGCCGCCCTCCAGCCCATACGGCAGAAAACGCCGTCGATCTGACCGCATCACCATCTGAGTTTTGTCGGAAAGGAAGCGATACTCTCGCTGATACGCTGGTGCACCACGGTGCTTACCTGGTCCCCCTGAATTTTGAACCATTCCATAGCGTGTTATTTCGAGTGGGAAGAGTGCCTCTACCATCTCCACAGGTTGATTAGTCAGATTGCCGCCCGGATTAGGAATACCAAACGTGCCGTCACGGTCAGGCATCCCGCCCCAACTGCCGGCCCAGGCTTCCGTGCACACAAATCGGTTGTCGTCATCAAACCCGCTAAATGACGGAAAGGTTACCCCGCCTTCTCCTGCGGCTGGTACCCTTTCCGGCACAATTTGGGCAAAACAGCCTAATAACAAGTCGAGTGATCTCCAGCCGACGATGGCGCGTGCCGCACACGCTGCCGGTGGAAGCGGGTTAACGATTGTTCCCTCGGGTACACGAATATCGAGTGGTCGGGTGAACCCTTCAAAATTTGGTATTTCTTCTGTCGCTATACACTTAACGATGAGGTGACACGCAGATTTAACAAAAGGGACGGGACAGTTGATTGCAGCGTGCACCTGTGGGGAGGAACCTGACCAATCGAGTATCATGTCACTTTGGTTAATTGTGATCTTAACGCGGAGGGGGATGGGTTCTGGGTTTTCGCCGAGGCCGTCAATAAAATCTATAAAACTCCACTCACCATCCGGCAGAGAGGTAATCTCTTGGCGCATAATGTTTTCCGCATGATCGTGTAACTGGTCAATAATAGCCCGGAAACTATTTCTACCATATCGTAGAACTAGGTCACGAAGTGCACTGTCGGCGGTTTGGCAAGCCGCTACCTGTGCTCTCATGTCACCCGCAAGCTTATCCGGCATGCGGGTGTTTTTTGCCATAAGACTAAAGAACGTTTTGTTGGGTTTGCCCTGATCATACAGTCGTATTGGTGGGATCCGAAGCCCCTCCTGATATATCTCCTGTGCGTAGACAGCTGATGAACCAGGGGCGATACCACCCATATCTATTTGATGGACGAGTGTGGCTGCGAAGCCTTCAAGTGAATTTTCGACAAAAACCGGTTTTACAATGTAGACGTCCGGGAGATGTTGTCCTCCGCCGGAGTATGGGTCATTCCATATAAACATATCCCCGGGATACATTTCATCCCCATAATCACGGATAAGGCATTGCATGGCATCAGGAAAAGAGCCGAGGTGTAAGGCCATGGTCATACCGTGAGCGACTATACGACCTTCGCGATCACACACTCCCGTTGAGTAGTCCATCGAATCTCGGACGATCGTTGAATACGCTGTTCGCATTATTACGAGCGCCATTTCGTCCGCGATCGCACCTAGTCCATTTTGGACTACCTCTAGCGTAATTGGGTCTATTTTTGTGTGCTTATTGGTCACTGACTTCCTTCCCTGGTCAGGACAATATTCCCAATTTCGTTGAGTTCCGCCTGCCACTCCGGAGGAACAACGCAGGTTGCATCGTATTCTTCCACGATAAGTGGGCCGTTTATTCTTTTAGATAGTTGATTGCGGGATATTACGGGTGTTGTGATTTGGCCCTGATCCGGCCCAAAGTAGACGCTTCGGGCAGAAGGGCGTTCGTGAAGTTCCTCTCGGGCACTACTAATGAGTTCGGGCCGGTCTACAATCACTCCTGCGATAGCCCTCAGCGTGACGCATTCTACAGCTTCTGCTTCCGCTTGGTGTCCGTAAGTACGTTCATGTTCATTACCAAAACTTGTTGCTAGTTGATCCACGACAACAGTGCTTATGGTTGAGGGGCAAGCCACAGTAAGCTCGTGCGCTTGCCCAGAGTACCGCAAATCGACGTAACGCCTAATTTCATATTCCTGTTCTCCGAAACCTTCAGTCGCCATTAATGTGGTTAAATCTTTCTCCATGGAAGAAAACGCGGCGTCAATGTCACCAGGCGATATATCAGTGAGGTGGTGGAGCCAAGCTTGACTAACTTCATGCTCAACATCAGAAACAAGGAGGCCTAAGGCACTAAAAACGCCCGGCGTAGATGGAATTATCACGCGGTCCATCTGAAGTAGATTTGCGAGTTCAGCTGCTACTACGGGGCCATTGCCCCCGAAGGCAAAAAGAGAAAACTGACGAGGGTCACGCCCGCGGTAGGTTGAGACGGCCTTAACGGCTCGGACCATTGTACCGCACGCAATTTGATAAACCCCCCAGGCTGTCTCGAGCAGATCACGGCCCATAGCCCTTGCAACTTCGCTCTCTATTACTGCCTTTGCCTTATTTGCCGAAATTTTTAGGCCGCCGCCGATAAGGTATTCTTGATTGAGAAAGCCCAGCGTTAAAATAGCGTCGGTAAAAGTAGGATCGTGACCCCCAAGGTTATAACAAACGGGACCGGGCATAGCGCCGGCACTTTGAGGCCCAACTTTTAATAAACCACCTCGATCTATTGATACGATACTACCTCCACCTGCACCAATTTCAGAAATGTCGATTACCGGCAGTTTCAAGGCATAACCGCCACCCATTACAAGTTTACTTGATAGGTTGATCCCGGCCCCTACTTCATAGTCACCTGTGCGGGATATCCGGCCCTCTTCCACAATCGAAGCTTTTGCCGTGGTTCCACCCATATCAAGGGTGATAATATTTTCATTTGCTGCAGACCGGGCTGCACCTATTACGCCGGCGGCAGGACCTGATTCTACAATGTACGCTGGCTTATTAGCGGCTGCTAAAACCGACATTACGCCGCCATCCGATTTCATTATTTGTAGCGGGGCAGAAATGCCGATAGTTTTTAGGTGTACCTTTAATGAGTCAAAATAGGCTTTCAGTAAAGGACCTAGGTACGCATTTATTACCGTGGTAGAGGTTCGTTCGTATTCTCTTATTTCAGGAAGTATATCACTAGAACACGTTACGTATACGTCCTGTCCCAATATCTCATTAACTATTTTTGCTGTTCGTTTTTCATGTTCAGGGTTGGCGTAGGAGTGCAAATACGCGATCGCCACAGCTGAAACATTCGCCTCAAGAAGCGTGTCACATGCTGCGCGGACGCTATCTTCTGACAGGGGAATACGTACTTCTCCCTGAGGACCAATTTTTTCTTTTGCTTCCAATCGCAGTCTTCGTGGGACGAGGGGAGGCGGTTTTTTCCAATTCAAGGTGTACATTTCCGGTATTCGCAGCCGACGGAGTTCCAGTACGTCACGGAAACCCTCTGTAGTGATAAGGCCGGTGCGCGCGCCCTTGTGTTCTAAAACAATATTGGTTGCGACGGTCGTTCCGTGCACGATCTCATCGACGGATGCCGGGGTTTTGTCTAACTTATCGAGCGCGCTTAAAAGCCCTGTGGCGATACCTTGGCCGAAGTCGTCTGGGGTTGTTAGAAGTTTTTCTGCGTGGACCGACCCATCTTCGCCTGCGACTACCAGGTCTGTAAACGTGCCACCAATATCGACGCCTACTCGGTACCGCATTAACCTGGGACCGATTGCATGGCGGTCCAAATGCGCATGGGCGTAAGCGGCATTTCAACATTTGTTACACCCAGAGGGGAGAGCGCATCAAGCACAGCGCTAACTAGGACCGCGGGAGCGCCGATGGAGCCAGATTCCCCACACCCTTTCGCACCGAGAGGATTGTGAGTGCAGGGCTGAGATTCGTCGAGTTCGCCATGGAAATTAATTAGGTCGTCTGCTCGCGGGATACAATAATCGAGAAATGAGCCCGCTAGTATTTGCCCATCTTCAGGATCGTAGGTAGCATGTTCGGTCATTGCTTGACCTACGCCTTGCGCAATTCCCCCGTGAATTTGAGCGTGAACGATCATTGGATTGATCACCGTACCGATATCGTCGACCGCGTAGTAACGTTGAAACTCAATCTTACCGGTTTCTTGGTCGATTTCTATTTCAACAATATGACCACCATTTGAATAGGCAAAGTTACTTGGGTCATAAAACGCGCTTTCGTTCAAACCTGGTTCAACCCCTGGAGGTAGCGTGTGTGCCAGATTGGCCGCCTCGGCTATTTCCAATATCGTGATCTTTTTATCGGTCCCTGAAATAGAGAATACCCCCTGTTCATGCACGATATCTTCAATTGCAGCTTCAAGTAGGTGGGCAGCTATTTTGGTGCCTTTATCGATTACTTTGTCAATCGCACACGATATTGCGGAACCCCCTATCGCTATCGAGCGGGAGCCAAACGTACCCGTGCCCATCGGAACGACAGCCGTATCGCCCTCGACAACGGACACACTTTCAAAGGGGACCCCTAATTTTTCCGAAACAATTTGTGCGTACGTTGTTTGATGCCCCTGGCCATGATTATGGGTTCCGGCGAGAATTTGTACGCCTCCCGTCATATCTAGTCGAATTTCCGCACTCTCGAAAAATCCGACTTTAGCACCCATCATTCCGGCCATTTTTGAGGGTGCTACGCCTGATGTTTCGACATACATCGCGAGTCCGAGACCCCGTAATTTTCCTCGTCTCTCGCTTTTTTCACGGCGTTCGTGAAACCCATTCCAATCTCCCGCTAAGAGTAGTTTGTTCAAGATATTTGGAAAATTCCCTGTGTCGTAGGTGGGTCCGATAGGCGTCTCGTATGGCATGGCGTCGGGGGGAATTAGGTTGCGCCGGCGAATATCCGCGCGGTCCATATTCAATAGTTTGGCTGCGGCATCGGCGAGGCGTTCTAGAACATAGCACGCTTCCGGTCTGCCTGCGCCGCGGTATGCGTCAATGGGCACTGTGTTTGTAAATACTGTAGTAACTCCCACGTAAATAGCGGGTGTCCGATAGATGCCAGCGAGCAATGCAGAATAAATAGCGCCTGGTATGCTTGCGCCAAACGTTGATATGTACGCTCCTACGTTGGCAATAGTTTCTACTTTTAGCCCGATAAATTTCCCTTCGTTATCAAACCCCAACGTTGCAGTCGTCTGGTGATCTCGGGCCTGGGTGTCGGAAATAAAAGCCTCAGACCGGGTGGACGTCCAACGCACCGGAAGCCCAATTCGCCTGGCTGCCCAGGTGAGAATAGTCTCCTCTGGATAGTGCTTGCCTTTGGTCCCAAAGCCACCACCTACGTCAGGCGATACTACTCTGAGCTCAGCAGGGGGGATGCCTAGGGCGTCAGTAACGGATTTTCTAATTAGGTGTGGCGCCTGAGTAGCATCGTAAAGTGTTGTTGTATTTTCCGATGTGTCGGGGATCGCTATACAGGCCCTCGGTTCAATTGCGGCGCAGGCAAGCCGATTATTATTTATTTCTAGCGTGACAGTGTGTGGGGCGGTAGCTAGGGCTTTTTCTGCCGCTGCTTCGTCGCCTCTACCCCAGGCGTATAATTTATTTTTTGGTGCTTCTTGGTGAAGTATGGGAGCGTGTTCGGCAAGCGCTCCACGAGCGTCGGTAACGGCTGGCAGTATTTTATATGAGATATTTATAGCCTCTGCCGCATCTGTCGCACGCTCTAGGGTGTCGGCGATGATTAGTACGATTGGCTCGCCTACGTGGCGCACTCTGCCTCTTGCCAATCCCCACCTCGGTGGTTGGCTCATTGGCGAATTATCTGAATTGTTCATGATCCACATAAAAGGAATTTCGGTGATGCCATCGTCGCGCATATCGGTGCCCGTTAGAACGGCATGGACACCAGGCATAGTGACAGCGCTTTCAATAGTAATGGTTTCTATTTCGGCATGGGCATAAGGGGAGCGAAGGAAAACCGCGTGTAGGGCGTTAGGAAACTGGATGTCTGAGACGAAACGGCCTTTGCCAAGAAGAAATTTATGATCTTCCCGGCGCAGTGTCTCAACTCCGATACCGACTATTTTGTTCTGGCTATTCATTTTTAGTTCTCTCCACATTCAACACTATCCGGCCACGGGTATTTTTTCCTTGTTCAAGCTTACGGTGGGCGGCAGCTGCATCCTTTAATCTCATTATTTCAGATACTTGTGGTTTTAATTTTCCTTCTGATGCAAGGGCGACCACGCGTTCAAGTGTTTCACGGTGATCATGAATGTGAGCTTGTTTGCAGCGTACACCGTGTCGATGCGCTACGTTTTCAAAGGGGTTAGCGATTAACCAGACCAAAATGCCATTCCTCTTCAGGGCCCGGCACGACCGTTCATGAACGTCTCCACCAACTAAATCAAACACCATGTCTTGTTCAGAAACCACAGCTGAAAAGTCCACATCATCATATGCTATGGCACGGTCCGCCCCAAGTTGTAGTACGTAATTCGTGTTTGCAGCGCGGCAGGTCGCGGTAACGTTACAGCCAAAGTAAGCCGCAATTTGGACAGCCATACCGCCAATCGCGCCGGCGCCAGCATGTATTAAAACTTTCTGCCCTGGCGCAATCTTAGCTGTTTCCACTAGACCAATCCAGGCGCATACGCCCGCATGCATTATCGATGATGCTTCAGCGAAACCTATGTTTTCAGGTTTTGGTACCGTCATAGGGTACGGTCGGGTTACAAGCTCAGCGTAACTACCTTGTTCGGTATGATTTGTCACAAAACACAGTTTGTCGCCAATATCTGCCCAATGACAATTTGGCCCGACAGCGATAACGGTACCCGCTCCGTCACGTCCCGGTATAGTAGGGAATTGCAGGGGAAACATGTCTTGCAACTTTCCTGAACGTACCTTCCAGTCGCCGGGAATGACACTGGCAAATTCGACTGCGATCAGCGCTTCATCAGGGCCGGGAATAGGATCCGGGACCTCACAATACTCCATAACATCAGGGCTGCCGTAGTGGCTATATCTGATTGCCTTCAATGTCTCGCGTGCTCCAACTGAGTTCAGATTCGAGAGGATATATTATCAGAGCGTTCCGCATAAAATACCCATAAACAATCAGAGTATGTTTTAGGCTGCTTGAATTGCTAAATTGAGAAGAATTTCATCCGAGTTTCTGGGACCTAAAATAGAAATTCCAATTGGCGCATCCGTTTCGGCGATTGGGAGGCTAATTTGAGGGCAACCGGAAAGTCCCGCTGGACAGGTGAGGCCCATAGTTTTTTGTCTGAAATCTTCGATTTGGTGCGCGCTAGAGTCACGCCTTGGACTTCGCGGGGCTGTTGGGAGAATTAAAATACTATCATCGCTATCGAGGACATCGGTAACGCGCGCGGTTGCTTCGTCCCTTATTGGCTTGAACTTCTCGTAATCTTTGCGGGTCAATGTGGAGGCATACGCGAAACGCTCTTTGACACCAGGGCCAAATGTTGGCCGGTGTTCTTCAATCCACGATGAATGGTTCTGCCAAATTTCTAGCGCTTGAAGGTGACGAAAGGCGGTAAACCAATGATCCAGTCCGTCGTCCGACAGGATAACAGTTTGTGTTGCAAGATTTAATTTTTCCGCAAGGGTCCCGGCAGCTTCTTCTGCTGTAGTTCGCTCTTCCTTTGATAAACGTGAAAAGGCGTCTGTCGCGAAAAAGGCTTTTGTGGGATTAACGTGTCGTCGTTCGCCCTCTAAAAGCACAGTACCAATTTTAGCAAACAATTCGGGCTCTCTTGAAAACCAACCAATGACGTCAAAGGATCTCGCGAGGGGCGCCACTCCTGTATCGTCCACGCGCCCGTGAGTAGGCCGTATACCATAAATACCTGTAAAACTGGCAGGACACCGGACGGAACCCCCACAATCTGTTCCCAGGGCAAAATCAACTAGTTTCCCCGCCACAGCGGCCGCCGAACCAGATGAAGAACCGCCTACCGAGCGTTCAGGCGAAGTTGGATTAATGGGGGCCCCGTAGTGTATATTGTCGCCCGCTAGGCTGTAGCACATTTCGTCACAAACTGTTTTTCCAATGAGTGTGGCACCCGCCTCCAAAAGTTTTGATACTGCGGTGGCGTGGTTCTCGGGCAGTGGTCGTGTTTCGGGCCAAAGGGGTTGACCATTACTGGTCGGAAGCCCGGCAATATCAAATACATCTTTAGCACCAAAGTCACAGCCCCTGAGTGGGCCGTTATCTTTCCCCGCGATCTCAACGGCGTGACCCTTCAGAAACGCACCAAAGTCATCTGTCATTATTTGCAATCCTCAAAATCGGTCGCGTTCCACAACCTACATCAGGCTACTTATTTGCTTGAATCTATATGCCAAATAGTTTCCGTGCATTGTCTTCGAACATCAATTGACGGTCTTCTGCCGAGCAACGGAGATTTTCGAACACGTTTAACGTCGAGCGAATGTTATATGCCCCGCCTTCATGGTCATAGGGAGCATCAGTGGCAAATACCGAATGGTCCGCACCAAAAAAATCCAGACCCGCTTGACTTGCGGCTTGAGCTCCAAACATTGCGGTGTCGCCGTAAAAATCGGTCTTGAAATAATCCACTAAAGGTTTTTTCAGTTTTCCCGCAAAACCCTGTTCGTCACCCATAACGGCATTTCGGTTTTCCCAAGCCGGAGTAAATCTACCCTCTGCATGAGGTGCGTATGCGCCCCAATGATGGGCGATAATCTTTAAGTTTGGTATCTCGTCAAACATACCCGAACACACAATTCTTGCCATTGCTGCACTGGTTTCATAAGCCCAACCAAAACCCCAGAAGATTTCGTAAAAGGAGCGGTCTTCGGTAAGATAGTCAGGGTGGTTGCCGGGACGTGTTGGGTGTAACCATATCATTTTTCCGCGTTCGGCAATCTTTGCAAAAATGTCCCGAAACTCGGGTTGATCAAGTGCCTTATTATTTACGTTAGTGAATAATTGAAAACCGACCGCATTATGTTCATCAAGGACACGATCAACCTCGGAAATTGCGGCTTCCGTATTGTTCATTGGTAACGACGCGATAAACCAAGGCATTCTATCGGGATGCTCTCGACAAATTTTCGCCATTCCGTCGTTCGCAACGCGGGTCAGGCCCGGGCTTTCATTGGGTCCCGCTATTGAATCCGTGGGTGGTTGTGACATAGATATGATCTGTTGATAGTCATCAAATTCATCAAGCATCCGCAAACGCGCGTCCATATCGAATATCGTTTGGATAGATTTCCACCGTTTTATTGCCGCATCTGGCATCAATCCATTGACTTGCTCAAAAAATTCAATGGGAAACACGTGATTAAAGGCATCTATCTTCATTCTAGTTCTCCTGCCGTATATTAGTTTCGGTGCTCGATGTATGCGATCTAGCTATTTTAAATCGACAAATTACGGCTCCGCGCCACTCGTTATCTTTTAGCAGATATATATAGTTTTTAATCCTATTTGTACGCTCATATTGACCCACCTCACTATACGCCAATTATCGGTTAGCCAACAAAATGGGCTAGAGAATAGGTGTTAGCAGAGTAAACACATTAAATCCCGGTATAAAATTCTAGAAAATTTCACGGTATATTATTACCGGAATTGGGGTAGTGTAACTAAATCTTTGCGTTCTGCGCATAAGTGACACTAAAAGGGCGGGTCGGTTGTGGACACTCTGACAGGCATGCGATTATTCAGCAGGGTCGCTGGCACAGGAAGTTTTTCGGCGGCTGGACGGGTAATTGGATTGGCGCCGTCGTCAGTTTCTCGACAAATTAGTGCGCTTGAAAATAATCTCGGGACACAACTCTTTAATCGTACTACACGCAAGCTTCATTTGACTGAAGCGGGCGAAATATACCACCATCATATTGAGCGAATTCTCAGTGATATTGATGAAGCAAATTCCGCAGTTTCCCTGCTCCAAGAAGAACCGCGTGGGACCTTACGTATAAATATTCCTGTTGTGTTTGGTCGCAGGTATATAGCAACAACGTTACCCGAATTTTTACAAAAATATCCTGACCTTTCAGTAGAATTGCAGGTGACAAATCACTTTGTTGATCTAATTGAAGAAGGTGCGGACCTGGCCATCCGGGTTGGAGGCCTGACAAATACAACCTTCATTGCTCGGAAATTAGTAGGCATTAGGAGGTTGTTGGTGGCGAGCCCAGAATATTTGGAAAGGGCTGGAGTGCCCAAGGTGCCGGAAGATCTTTCATCACACAATTGTCTTCAATTACGAGTTAGCCCCGGTGAGCGTCTCTGGAGGTTGGAGAGTAAAGAAAACGGAAAGAAGACCGACGTTCATGTCCGTGGAAACATGCAGTCTAATAACTCCGATACAATAAATACTGCTATGCTAAACGGCGGAGGCATAGCACTACTTCCCTCGTGGGTTGTTGGACGAGATGTTCAGCGGGGCGACGCTGTAGAGATAATGTCGAACTATAATGCCAACGTACAGCATATGGATTCGGCGGTATATGCGGTCTACCCATATACCCGAAACGTGTCTGCCAAAGTTCGCGCTTACATCGATTTTATCGCTGAAAAATTTAAAACTGAGCCGGATTTTAACTGAATAAACGATGCTATCTGCGGAGAAGATACTTGGAACCTTCCGATTTTTTCTTCGGCTAAATGGGAAAATTAATTATTTATCAGCTTCCGTAACTCCGTCTTTAGGACCTTTCCATAATTGTTTTTTGGAAGGCTATCGACGAAATGATATGCTTTAGGACGTTTGAAGCGTGCAATATTTTTAATGCAGACATTTTCAAGATCATCCAAAGGTATCGTTGCCTTTTGTTTGCGTACGATGAATGCGATGACACGTTCCCCCCAATCTGGGTCTGGTTCACCGATCACCGAACATTCTAAAACGCCGTCATGTCGCAGGAGTGCTTCTTCTACCTCTCGCGGATAAATGTTTGAGCCTCCCGATATAATAAGGTCTTTTGATCGATCTTTTAGGGTCAAAAACCCGTCTTCATCAATTTCACCCATATCTCCCGTATGCAGCCAGCCTCCCCGCAGTGTTTTTTCGGTGGCGATTGGATTGTCCCAATAACCTTTCATTACGACATCGCCGCGGACAAGTATTTCGCCAATTTCATTGTGGTCGACATCTTCGTCACACTCATCAACAACTCGGATTTGAATACCGGACTGGGCCTTCCCGACAGAAGCTAATCGGTGCTGGTATTGAGGATGCTCGACCTCCTTGTGAACATCCCGGGACACCACTGTAATGGTCATTGGCGCTTCACCCTGACCATAGATTTGGACCAGTTTAGGTCCAAGTGCGTCAAGTGCGGCCAAACAATCCTCCAAGTACATCGGTCCCCCGCCATAAACGATCGTTTTTAGATTTTCGGTGTGGGCATGTGCTGTTGCTGGTGTGTTAATCAAACGCGTGACCATCGTAGGCGCCATGAAGAGGGTCGCCCCTTTCCAGGTTTTTAAAAGGTCCAAAACTTCATTCGGATTAAACCCTCCGGATGCTGGGACCACCTGACAAGCACCGCATTCCACATGCACTAACATATAAATTCCGGACCCATGGCTGTAGGGAGCGGCATGAATAATACAATCATGTGGAAAAACCTTATCGACGTTTTCGAGGTAAGCGGCGTTCACGGATCTCAGGTTACCGTGGCTAAGCATTGCACCCTTTGGCCTGCCCGTTGTACCGGAGGTGTAGAATAACCAAGCCAACGTATCGCTGTCTACATCGGCCATTTGGGCCGGCTTAGCAGCTAGTAAGTTTTCGTATGTTGGAGATCCTGCCTGGATGACCTGGGCAGAGTTCACTCCACCAGCACTCACCCCATTTATCGCGTCTGTGAGTTCGGCACTAACAAAACATGCCTTGGCGCCGGAGTTTTCTAAAATATATGAAAATTCAAGTGGGTGCAGCCGGCTGTTCATGGGAACAGCACACAGCCCAGCGTACCACACTCCAAACATTATTTCCGAATACGCGGGGGTATTAGCCATCGCGATCGCGACCCGGTCCCCTCGTTCGAGACCTATCTCATCCAAAAGGCCCCCGGCGAGGCCAGCTGACCTCTGCGCATGATCAGCATAGGTTGCGACAACATGGGTACCGTGGGCGAGGGCGGGAGAGTTGGGATGCTTTTCGGCGGCCTTTAATAAGAGTTGAGCCAGGTTCATTAGGTTTTTCTATTTGTGGTAGATAAAATATGGGTGAGGTGCCCGCCTCGATACCGCACAAAAACCGTGGCTTCTTGTCAACGAACAGCCTCGAGTATTGAAGCGTAGTTGGCTACACCAGAGCCACCCATGTTGAACACGCCGGCAATTTCTGCTCCCTCTATCTGAAGTGGCCCCGCGTCACCTCTTGTCTGCATCGCGGCCATTACATGCATCGAGACGCCAGTCGCGCCTATCGGGTGTCCCTTAGATTTAAGCCCACCCGAGGGATTAACAGGCAATTTACCGGACTTTGTCGAAATTTCATTTGCGATTACGTCGGCACCACGACCGCGTTTGGCCAGGCCCATGGCCTCATAGATAAGAAGCTCAGCAATAGTGAAACAATCATGAATTTCGACGAGGTCTAGATCGTTTACGTCTACCTTTGCTCGATCATATACTTGTCGCCAGGCTTCCGCTGCGCCTTCAAATTGAGTGACGTCACGTTTAGACATTGGCAAGAAATCATTTACGTGTGACGTTGCGCGAAACATCACGGCTTTTTCCATGGTCATCGCCGTTTCAGTGTCGGCGAGAATGATAGCAGCCGCGCCATCCGTTACCGGAGAGCAATCCGATCTTTTAAGTGGTCCAGAAATGAGTGGATTTTTTTCAGATTCATTTCGACAAAAATCGTAACCTAGGTCTTTCTGAAAGTGAGCCAAGGGATTTATAGCCCCATTAGCGTGATTTTTTGCTGCAATTTGGGCCAGCGCATCCGACTGGTCTCCGTATTTTTGAAAATAAGTTTCAGCAATACGAGCAAAAATATCAACAAAGGAACCGTGCTCGCCCCCTTCTTCTTTGTAATAACTCGCTTTGGTCAGCACATTCCCAATGGCGGCACCGGCCAATTCTGTCATTTTTTCAACGCCAACACAGAGAACGACCCTCGCTCGCTTAGCCGCGATGGCGTTGAGGCCTTGGTGTATCGCCGCAGTACCGGTAGCGCAGGCATTCTCAACGCGCGTAGCCGGCTTAAAGCGAAAATCTTTATGTGTCTGAAGAACTAATGATGCCGGAAAGTCCTGTGTCACGAAGCCACCGTTGAAGTGGCCTATGTAGATTTCGTCGACATCGCGTGGCGCAACACCCGAGTCCACCAATGCTTCCGTCGCCACGTCTACAATCAAGGTTTCTACGTCGACGCCTTCGTGTTTTCCAAATTTGCTGTGGGCCCAGCCCACTATGCAACCACTCATCAAACTATCCTTTTATTGAGTTTTATTCGCTTAATTTGCCAGGTATGAGGCCTTGGTCAAGCCACTAAATTGGATCCGCATTTATCAATACGGCAGCCAAGAGACAGGGTTCATCGGTTCTAACACTCCAGGAATGATTAGTGCCGCGTTGGATCATTGTGTCACCTTGTTTTAAACACACCTCGCTGTCGTCAAGTATGGCCCATATCTCTCCTTTGATTACTATTAGGTAATCTACAGTGGAGGTCTTATGCATCATGGGGTCGTCACTGCCTTTCACGGGGGCATGTCCGGCGTCAATCGAATCAAACGCGTCGATGGCATCAGCCCTATCACGCCAAGCCGTGTCTGGCGGGAACTCAACTAGCCTAAAAACGGACCCATTTGGGGGGGGTTCCAAGACTACAGGGCGATCTGTGACGTCCGTGTTACCAGTATTATTCGCAGGCGCGCCATTCGTTTGCCACAGATCAGTAAGGGCGAGACCTGGCATAGACTCCATCTCTTTTACAGCTGTGGCATTGTCGTCCCACATAAATATCGATTTACCATTTGTGTCATGGCCTGTAACGACCCTCCGGATTTTTTCAACCATCACTTATGCTCCTCACAATTTTATTTCGAAGGATGCCGATACCTTCGACCTCTAGTTCAATTACATCTCCATCTGAAAGATATTTTTCGAGTTCTAAACCACATCCCCCGCCAACGGTTCCAGATCCGAAAAATTCTCCGGGGTAAAGTGTTTCCGACCGCGAGATGTGGGCAATAAGGTCTTCGAATGTCCAATGTATTGAGCTGGAGTGCCCGCGTGACCACTCTTCTCCATTGATGCGGGCGATCATCGTGCAATTATACGGATTGAGTTCATCCGCCGTGACAATACAGGGCCCAATCACGTTACTCGTGTCGAAGTCCTTACCTTTTCCTGGACCGAGGCCACCAGGCATCTCGATCGCTTGGGCGTCGCGGGCGGAGATATCGTTAAATATTGAATACCCAAAAATGTTTTTGTGAGCATCCTTTTTTTTAATATTTTTACCCCCCTTCCCAATAAAAAAGCCAAATTCGAGTTCGAAATCCATATCTTCCGCGTACTGAGGCCACATTATGTTCTCATCGGGTCCGACTACCGTGAGCCGGTTAGCCTTGTAAAAAATTGGTTGTTGGTAAAAAACGTCCGGTATACGGAATAGACCCTGGTCTTCGAAACGCTTGAGAGCAGCCTCTGGCTCGGGTTCGAGAGCTGCTCGGTTTTGCCTCAATAAATTATAAGATTGTATCAGGTGATCCTCAAAACAGAGGAAGTCTCTTACTTGGGGTGGATACGGTAGCGGTGTTTGAAGAGTAACGTTACTTAAGTCCTGAACTGCGGTTGACGGGGGATCAGACACTATTTTCTTAGCACCTTCCAGGGCGTCAACGCCTCCTTCGATCAACGCGAGCATCGATTTGAAATTATTTTCTGCCTTTGCGGTATGCAAATCTACAACATTACTGTCATTTTCGATTAAGGCTCCAAGGCGCACTGCGCCGTCACTTGTTTTGAAAGTCACTAGGCGCATTACATTTCCATTATTTGTTTTGAAAGTGAGTAATAATTTAATATTTTTGAGTTATTCGTGTTCTTCAGTCAATTTTGTTGGCCCTGTCCTTGTAATGATAAAGGAAAAATCATGCCTCGACGTTTAATCGATTTATCAGTGGCGCTCGAGACCGGGATCAAATCCGATCCAGAATTTATGCTGCCAAAAATTAATTATCTGACACACCAGGAGACAGCAAAGGATTTGTGTGAATTGTTTCCTGGTTTGGTACCGAACCAATTGCCCGAAGGCATGGGATGGGCGATTGAGGAAATTGAACTCACGACACACAATGGGACCCACGTTGACGCACCGTGGCATTATCATCCCACGATGGATGGCGGGGAGCGGGCTATTACAATTGACGAAATACCACTTGAGTGGTGTTACCAGCCTGCGGTGAAATTCGACTTTCGTCACCTCGGCGATGGTTACCTCGTGACCCCGGAAGATATGAAAGCGGAGCTCAATCGAATTGGTCACATTCTGGAACCACTCAATATTATCGTAGTAAATACCTCAGCAGGGGAGCGCTACGGAGAAGATGATTATTTGAGTAAGGGGTGTGGCTTTGGCCGTGATGCGACGTTATGGCTAACAGCTCAAGGTATACGTGTCGTTGGGACTGATGCGTGGAGTTGGGATGCACCATTTCCCCAAACGCTGGATCGGTGGAACAAGACAAAAGATCCATCTATTATCTGGGAGGGGCATAAAGCCGGGATGGAGAGAGGTTATCTCCAAGTTGAAAAGATGGCCAACTTAAATGAATTGCCGTCTTCGGGTTTCGACGTGATATGCTTCCCGACAAAGATTAAACGCGCGGGGGCTGGATGGACCCGAGCCGTCGCCGTTATCCATGAAAACACGTGAAGGACAACCCTAATGGCTAAAGATGGAAAAGTTATCATTACCTGTGCGGTGACAGGCGCTATTCACACGCCGACCATGTCGCCATTTCTACCCATTACCCCGAACGAGGTTGCTGACGATGCCATTAAGGCGGCTGAAGCTGGGGCGTCTATACTCCATTTGCACGCACGTGATCCCGAAGATGGTCGACCAACTCCCGACCCTGGGGTTTTTATGGAATTCCTGCCCCGAATAAAACAGGCAACCGATGCCGTGGTAAATATAACGACAGGCGGCGGACACGGTATGACGTTGGAAGAACGGTGTGCGGCCGCATTAGCTGTTAGTCCGGAAATGACGTCACTGAATATGGGATCGATGAATTTCGGCCTGTATCCAATTCTCGAAAAAAATCTCGACTGGAAACATCAGTGGGAACCAGAATATTTGGAAATGACGCGTGATTTTATTTTCCGTAATACCTTTGCAGATATCGAATGGGTACTGAAGACATTAGGCGAAGAGCATGGTGTTAGATTTGAGTTTGAATGCTATGACATGGGTCATCTATATAACCTTGCCCATTTTGTAGATCGCGGTTTAATTAAGCCTCCTTTCTTTATTCAAACGATCTTTGGGATCCTTGGAGGCATCGGCGCGGACATCGAAAACCTTGCACACATGCGTCGGATTGCAAATAAACTTTTTGGCGAAGAGAATTATGAGTGGTCTATTCTTGCGGCTGGACGTCACCAAATGAATTTTGTTACTTCGGGCGCAATTATGGGCGGAAATGTTCGTGTCGGGTTGGAGGATTCACTTTATCTTGGTAAGGGCCAATTAGCGGAAAGTAATGCGGACCAGGTGGCCAAGATAAAACGGATAGTTGAGGACCTTTCACTCGAAGTTGCGAGCCCCACGGAGGCGCGAGAACGGTTGGGGTTGAAGGGCGGCGATATGGTGAAGTTCTGATAAAGTAACTCAATTTTAGCCGTCTTATTTTGACCGAGAAGGATTATCAGTAAGGCGTTATCTGTGTATTTGGTAGGAGAAAGATAAGATGCTTAATATCAAGCGTTTATCCCGGGACGAAGCATTTATAATGATTGCGGCGGCGGAGAAAAAAGCAATCGCCATAGGAGTGCCGCAAGTCATAGCTGTTTCGGATGAAAGTGGAAACCTGATCGCGTTTTCGCGTATGGACGGGGGAAAGACGAGTTCAATCCAAATCGCAATGGCCAAGGCTTTCACCGCGGGCGCGGCCCGTAACTCTACAATGTTTTATAATGAACATTGCGTTCCTGGTTCTCCCGCGTTTGGTATTCATGTGTCGAACGATGGAAAATTTTCAACAATTGGCGGCGGGGTCCCTGTTAATTCAGGTAAAGACTGTATCGGGGGTATTGGTGTGAGTTCTGGAACCCCTGCCGAGGACATCATAGTCGCTGAAGCTGGTGTGAGGGCCGTTGAAATGCACTGGAAGAGACAGCGATCCAAACGCAGAAAATAGTGCCTGCGAATTGGCAGGTTGCCATGCGGTAGGCGATAGTAGTTGAATAATATTTCGCTCCGGTATTTTGTCGATCGCGTCTCAGTGTTTGAGGTCACCCATATCTCTGACCATTTCAAGCATTGCGGAAAAGTCCATTTCACCGTTCCGGTCTCCGCAGAACTGCTCATAAAGCGCGCGAGCTTGCTCGCCCATTTGCGTTGTAACACCTGTTTTGGATGCGGCCTCTTGCGCCAGGGTTAGGTCTTTTAACATTAGGTTTGCGGTAAACCCGGGACTATAGCCCCTGTTCGCGGGTGCCGTATCGACCATGCCTGGGATCGGGCAATTCACATTCATTGACCAACAATTTCCTGTTGACGTTGAGATCACGTCAAACAGGACCTTATGATCGACGCCAGCCGCTTCACCAAGAGCAATTGCCTCGCATGCTCCGATCATTGAAATCCCAAGCAGCATATTGTTGCACACCTTTACCGCTTGTCCCGCCGATGGCCCCCCCGCGTTAACCACATTCTTACCCATTGCTAAAAAAATTGGTTTGAGCTTTTCAATGACGGCTGGGTTGCCTCCAGCCATAAAAGTCAGCGTTGCATCTTCAGCGCCAGCCATTCCCCCGGAAACCGGGGAATCTACCAGGTCGGCACCATGAGAGGCTGCACGCTCGTGTATGAATTCTGTCGATTTCAAGTCTGTAGTTGACGTATCCACTACTATTGTTTTTCTGCTGACCGTTTCGATAAGTTTATCTTTCTCGACCAGCACCTCACGTACTTCGCGGCCCGTGGGTAACATCGTAAAAACGACGTCTGCATTTTCGGCCGCATCCGCGTTTGAATGTGCCGCAACGACACCTTGAGCAGCTGCCTGTTCCACTTTTGAAGGAACGATGTCAAAACCTCGCACGTCGTGGCCAGCTTTAACGAGGTTTGCGGACATCGGGCCACCCATATTTCCAAGACCAATAAATGCGATCCGTGACATTATAAAATTCCTTCCTCCAGATACTTGGCGAGTACTGTTGTTATTCGCATAATGCCTTCCATAAGTAGACTGGGGCAATGGGAGGACCGAGATGTTCCTTCGAAATTTTTGGTACGCTGTGGCAATGCCGCCAGAGCTGGATGCCGGTGTTCTTCTTGGGCGCTGGATCCTCGGCGAACCTGTGCTCCTTTACCGAACCACTGATGGCAGCATTGTCGCAATGGAGGATATCTGTCCGCATCGGTCTGCCCGGCTTTCATCAGGTGAGCGAGAAGGGGATTTGGTGCGCTGTTTATACCATGGTCTCGAATTTGGCCCGGACGGAAAGTGTGTGCGCGTGCCCGCCCAGCAAGGTTCGCCATCAGACGGGCTGAAGGTGAAAACATATCCCGTTATAGAAAAGTGGCGCTTGATCTGGGTTTGGTTGGGCGATCCCAAAAAAGCAGGCGCCGATCTAATTCCGGATTTTCACTGGAATGCAGATCCAAATTGGTACCCAGTTGGAGACTATATGCATCTAAATTGCCATTGGCAGCTTCTGGCGGATAATCTTATGGACCTTTCGCATGAAGCATACGTCCACCGCGGCACCATCGGCACCGATGCTGTTTCTGAGACACCTGCGACCGCCGAAAGAAAAGGAGAACTTGTCACTGTTGAGAGGATCATGCCCAATTGTCCTGCGCCACCGTTTTATCAAAAATTAAAAGGGTATGATGGGCTGATAGACCGAATGCACCGTATAAACTTTCAGCCACCATCCACCATAGTTATTGAGAGCAAATCGTCACCATCAGGGTCCACGGATACCCGTGATGGCCTGGAATATCGTGTTTTGTGTGCCCTGACCCCGGAGACCGAAAAATCGACACATTTTTTCTGGGCTGTTCCACGAAACTTTAATCCGGAACAGGAAGTTACGGACATGATGTACCAGGGGTCAAAGGCGGTTTTCGAAGAAGATGTGGATATTTTGAATCGTCAACAAGAAGTGCTTAGTAAGCGCGGTGATAATTTGAATTGGCAAAATGTACATTCTGATGCGGGGGCGGTGTATGCTCGGCGGATCATCAAAGAGTTGTTATCCAGTGAAGGTGGCTTGAATGAGACATAAGTTATCTTCACAAGAGAAAAAAGAG
>JAYZFO010000024.1:0-15387 GCA_036336685.1 Pseudomonadota bacterium | reverse complement strand
ATGATTGATTGCTGCGTCTAGCAACGGTGAATATTCTGCGAAGGGTATTTCACTTGGCGTTTTTCGGGTCACTTTTTCGAGAACAAGCGCATGCGAGGACCGGCTGGTTGCGGCGTTTACTGATGCAAATATTGAATTTCCAGAAAGATTTGGCTGGAATCCCCATATGTGAACCTGCTCCCCTTTAATATAGCTAGCCGAGAAATATTTCACGTATCCGTAGCTCAAAAAAAGCATAATCAATAAGGAAAGAGTGGCTACTACTGCGGTATATCTTCGCCAATAAAATGCAGCAGACAAGATGATAAATAGCGAAATAAATAAAGGGGTAGTGAGCCCCGTAGATACGATATGGATCGCGTAAAATAAAATAGCCGCTGCAACGACTGATATCCTTTTAACATGATATTGTGGGGTAAGTGATAGCCAAATTAATATTCCGATACCAAAATACCATAACGGCTGCTGCAATTGATTCAGGCTCGGTATGTTTTGTAGTTCAGGGATTAAAGCGAACGAAAAATGTCCAACAATCGAGGATGTGGACAACGTGAGGAGCATTCTGCCCTGTTGTGGGGTTATTTCGCTGTTTGCAGCATGACTGTTAGGACGCGGTGCAGAAAACCCTTTGTAATTAAGTAGTAATTTCGAAAAAAAGAAATACCCAAATATTTGAAAAACTAGAAATGCCAGAACGTATAAAGCCGTGGTGAAACTTACTTCAAGTGGGTATACTGGATGGAGCTGAAAATGAGATGTCCAAATGGTGGTTAGGCCATAAAAAAATAGGTAGTAAAAAGTTACAATAGTTATAACAGGAAATAGAAAAACACCCTTCCGTTTCAATATCTCATATCGAAAAACAAATATTGTGATAGCAGATAAAGTTATAGTTAAAATAAAACTCAAGATTAGTCCTTTGGGTGTTTTTTTAAATTGAGGACGGCCGAAAAAATTTGTTAACTAGAAGCGGGTGGCGGTTGGGCCATGAACGCCAATATTATTTCATATTTTCTATTCATAAGAAGAATCATCTACACCTAATCGAAAATAACGGTAGCGTAACCCGCTAATATTTCCCATATCGGCAACTCATATTAAAGCTCGCCGGTGTTCCATTCCTTCTGACATCCCTCTATAGGCGTCCGAACACGCTCCCAGTTGCGAACATGTGCTTAGCGAACGTGAGATATACGGTGTTGTATTAACTTGTTGCTGATTAAACGCCGCCCTTTACACAAATAATGAATTAGCCCTTTAATCATGTTTCGAAAAAATTGATCGTCGGGCCGTTATAGAAAGTTGCGGCGTTGGAACGATTATGGGTTTAATTCACACTGTTTTGGGTGATCGGTTTTGATAGATAAATATGAAAAATTTATGCAGCAGGTTGGGCTAATTTTTGCCCTGATACTTGCTGTTGCCGCCATTTATGGAGCTGGACCGTTTCCGTTTATAGAGCAGGGCATTCGTCTCGGTGGCGCAATCGGCGCGGCCGTGATTGTCACGCTTACACTGAAGCCGCTCGCTAATGAATTTGGTAAAGGCAAGCCAGCCCGGCGGGCGATACTTTGGTTGATAGATTCCGTCTTCTTAATTTGCTTTGTGTTCACTTTATTTAACTTTGCCGAAGTATACGAAAGCATGTGGGATGGTGTGATTATTCTGGAGACCCCCACGCTTGCTGTCGGTTGTTTCGGTGGGTTGGTCGTAATCGAAGCAGTGAGGCGAACTTTTGGGTTAATCCTTCCGACTATATGTATTTTGATGCTTTTCTATGCCCACTATGGGGACCTTCCTGGGATCCTTGGCCACAAGGGCTTTACGTTTGAAGAGGTGGTTGAGGTTACATGGTTTAGTTTTTCGGGGGTGTTCGGCCGCCCGACAGATATCGTCTCCTCAATTGTCCTAATTTTTATCGTTTTTGGTGCGATGTTGGAGGCTACGGGTGCGACAGGAATCCTATTAAAAATTGCTACCGTAGTTACCGCAAGGATCCGGGGCGGAACAGCACATTCCGCAATCGTTGCGAGTGCCCTTTTCGGAACCATTTCGGGCAGTCCTGTGGCCAACGTTGTGGGGACGGGGGTTTTTACAATCCCTATGATCAAAAGGCAGGGATTCGGCAATTCCTTCGCTGGCGCTGTGGAGGCGGCTGCTTCATCTGGCGGACAATTTACACCGCCGATAATGGCCGCTGTCGCGTTTATTATGGCCGAATTAATAGGGATGCCATACATTCAGGTCGCGATATGTGCAGCGATACCCGCACTTCTTTACTATGGAAGCCTTTTTGCTAGCGTGTATGCGGAAGCTGTTCGACTTGGAATAAAGCCGCTTCCGAAAGAAGAAATACCAAAACTTACAAAAAAGGATTGGCTGGAGTCGTCGAGGTTTTTGGTTCCGCTATTCGTCGTTGTTGCGGTGCTTTTTGCCGGTCGTTCGGCAGCGCTGGCGGGTTTTTCAGCCCTTGTAGCTGCAGTTCTAACTGGCCTGGTGATCGATTGGGTTTTCCTTGCTGGTGAAAATAAACGGAACCTCGGGTTAGCGACCCTTTTTGAAGCTTTAAGAAAGGGCGGAGTTCAATGCGCGCAGATAATGGTCGCAGTTGGCTCCATCGGTATCGTTATCGGTGTGGTAAGTTTGACCGGTGTCGCCAGTAATTTTGGTGCACTTGTCGCTGAGCTTGCAGAAGGTTCGTTATTTGTAGCGTTATTAGTCACCGCGGTGGCTTGTTTACTACTTGGTATGGGGCTGCCAACTCTTCCCGCTTATCTTTTTATTGTTCTTTTTGTGGGGCCAGTTATTGGCAGCCTCGGTATCCCGGCTCTTTTGGTGCATATGTTCGTGTTGTACTTTGGTGTTTTGTCTAACGTAACACCTCCGGTCGCTATAGCTGCTTACGCCGCTGCGCCAATTGCCGGCTCAAATCCTATGTCTACCGGCTTTAATGCCCTTAGACTTGCTGCAGTGGGTTTTATTATTCCATTTGTAATGATTTATTATCCATCGATTAGTATTGTTATTGGCTTTAACTGGGCGGAGTTCCTCTGGATTTTAGCCAGGATGCCTGTTGCAATCTGGCTGATCGCATCGGCTTTAATCGGGTGCGACTCACGAAACCTAAAGCCTTTAGAGAGGATGTTTAGAGCGGTTTGTGCTGTGGTGCTATTGACTGAGTTACTACCCGTCCAAATTGGCGCTTACATAGTTGGACTATCCGCGATCATAGGGCACCGGGTTTTCGGTAATAAATCTCGGAGTTATTCCTAGACTATGGTGTTATATTCTGGAGTGACAGAGATCATGGATTGTGGCTTAGTTAAAAAACAAATTATAAATATGCTAGGGAGAAAGAAATGAAGAACTTGATAAAACAAAGTAGGTTGCCCTTGCTTGGGGTTCTGGGGGCTGTGGCTTTGATTGGGGCTAGTCCGCAGGCCATTGCTGCGGACAAACGATATACTTTAGGTAGCCTCGGGCCGGGAACGACCCCATTTTTGGTAAACACAGCATTTGCGAAAGCCGTTAACAAATATGTTCCCGGGCATAATATTCAAGTCTCTGCCGTCGGTGCGGCAACAAAGCATTGTGTTCTGTTGTCTAAGAGGCGTATGGACTTCGCGATGGGCGCGCAGACAATGTACCGTCTGATGGCCTTTGGGTTAGGTCCTTTTAAGAAGGTCAAAGATGGTCTTGGGATGACCAAAAAAATCTCGTCGATGTTTTCATACCCGATTGGTGTTTACCACGGTGTTGTTTATGCCAAGTCAGGGATAAAGTCATATAAGGATATCAAAGGTAAAAAGGTATTTATCGGTCCGCCCGCTGGAGTTGCAACACGCAATATCCGGCTAATTATTAACGCCATGACCGGCTATTTGCCGGGAAGAGATTACACGCAGGTAAAAATGGGGTGGGGACCGGCAGCTCAAGCATTCCAAGACCGGAAATACGATGTGTGGGTTGTTCCAAGTGCGGCGCCATCCCCGGCTATCGCACAGTTGGCCCTAACGAATAAAATTCGGCTTTTGCCCTTGGACGACTCGCGGTTTAACCATCCGTCGTGGAAGAAATATGCCGGCCAGCCAGCAAGGTTCCTTAAAAAGCTTTCGCCCGAGGTATACGGCAAAAATTTGGTTAACAAAGAACCGATTTTGACTACCGGTGCATACGTTGGGATGAATGTTAGGTCTGATATGGACCCGGAATTGGTTTACCAAATGATGAAGGCCTTCTGGGACCATATTGACGAAGCTCATGCTATGTCGGTTCAACTAAAAGAAACGCTGAGCCTAAAAAATGCTGTTGTGGCGCTAGCTGGTGATCCGCATCCCGGAGCGGCTCGTTATTGGCAGGAAAGAGGTGTTAAAATAGTACCGCCTCTAAAATATACGCCTGCAGACGTGAAAAAATTCAAGGCGAAAATGGCTGCAAGAAAGAAAAAGAAATAAGTACGTAGAATTTAAAGCTAAGAGAAAAAAGGCCGTTGGAAACTTCCAACGGCCTTTTCTTAAATGTCTTATTTCGGGGTCGGGCGAGGTCTTTCCTCAAATACACGATAATACCGATACCAATGAAAATTTGGGGCTTTGTGCTCAATCAAGGCATAGATTTACATCATATTGGTCGGATAACTACCGCCACTTTCCAGAGAGGTTTAACTTGGAAAGTGGCGGTTTAATTGGCTCCTTGGGAGGGACTCGAACCCCCGACCCAGCGGTTAACAGCCGCTTGCTCTACCAACTGAGCTACCAAGGATCATCAGAGCACGGCGATATAACATCCAGTGGGTTTTGTTGCTAGTCCCATTGGATAAAATTCGGCGGAGAATTGGTATCTATGGGGTTTGGTTAACGTGATTAGGATGTGTTTCTAATTTAGGAGCGTTTTAAGCAGCAACCGGCGAGCTTTGCCCATCTAGCTGCACCCGGTAACCCGACCGAACATTTGGTAGGTAGTCAGATATTGCCATGTGTTGAGTGCATCTATTGTCCCAGAAGGCTATTGAATGCGGTCGCCATCTAAATCTGAAGGTCCATTCCGGCCTGGTACAATGAGAAAATAAAAACTCCAGGACTGCCTTGCTTTCTGGATCTGAGAGCTCGTTTATTTTCATTGTGAATACTTCATTCACGTAGATTAGTTTTTTTCCACTTTCCGGATGCTTTACAATTATCGGATGGTTTGCATTTGGTGTCCCTTCACCGAAGGTTGGGACCCCGTCATGGTTAGCAGTAAGGCCGTCTAAGTAGATCTTCATTCGATCTGATAGTGCATCGTATGCGGCATACATGCTGGAAAATAAAGTGTCCCCGCCGCCGTTTGGGGGGAGAGTGTGATTGTATAGAATGCTTCCCAGGGGTGGAACTGCTGCGCACGACTGATCGGAGTGGAAAACATCCCCCGAAACGCGAGGAGTAGTCTCATCGTAATGAAATTTTCTTACACGAGGGTCGTCGGTGGTCTTGCTTATCGTTGATTTTCCAACATGGGCGCCAAGAGACCCAAAATATTCAGCCAAGCGGACATGATCTTCGAATGAAATTTTTTGATCTCTGAAAAATATAACCTGATACTTAATGAAAGCCGCTCTTAATTCGTCTGCCTCGCTATTGCTCAGAGGGGAGGTTAGGTCAATTGACCCAATTTCAGCTCCAATGTTCGGGGAGCATGGGTTTACTGAAATAACTGAGAATTGCGGGTCTTTAGACGAGCCCTCAGAAGAAACAGTTGCCATTTCTTGCATCCCAAAAATTACATTTTCATAAAATAACAATTTAGCTTTGTTTTTACACCCCGCTAAATTCAAGCTCCGATTTTGGTAGTGTCGGATTGTTGAGTTGTGTCGGCATCCCCCCCCCTCGGGGTAATGCGGTTGTTAATTTTCTGTGGAGAGGTATCGGCGATAGAAAGGCGCATAAGCCAGAAGTGCCGCGATACTCAATCCCAGCATCAAACCTCCGAACGGTACGGCGGTTCCATCGTGGAGGGCGCCAATTGCAACAGCGGCGATCGCACCTGCTGTAGTCTGGTAAAATCCGATCAGGGAAGATGCGGCGCCGGCATTTTTCGGAAATGGTGCCACCGCAGCTGCCATTGATTGAGGGTAGTGAAGGCCATGACCCAACATCCATACAAAGGCAGGAAGAGCAACAGCGAATCCAGATTTTATTTCCATCAAACCAAAAATCAAAATTATAGCGGCGGCGGCTATTGCAACCGCGCTTCCGGCGATGATCAGTTTATGAGGGCCGAGACGGGTACCGAGGCGGCCGGCGACAGCAGCACCTGCCATGAAACCGGCTGACCCGAATGCAAAGAGCAGACCGCCGATGTCCGGTTGGATGCCGTAACCGTCCACGATTACGAGCATGCTGCCGGATAACCACACAAACATTGCCGAGTACATAAGGAGGTTGGATAGACAGTTAAGCGCAAACTGAGGATTGGGCGTGAGCTTTAAATAGAGTGCAAACGTGGTGGAAAGCTTTAGTGCTGTCGGAGCGTTGGTGGGCCGGGATTCCTTTAGGTATACGAACACTGCACAAATGGTTACGAGCGCATATACGGCGCAGAAGAAGAATGAAGCCTGCCATCCGTTCCAGGCGACAAGGACCCCGCCGATTGCCGGTGCGCCGATCGCAAATATCCCAAAGGCGGACATGACATAACTCATCACCTTACGCGAGCCTTCCACACCATAGAGGTCCCTTATAACGGCCCGCGCAAGTGCAGGGGCTGCGGAAGCGGCGGCACCCTGCAACGCCCTCGCACCAAGAAGAGTCTCGAAGGTTGGTGCAAACGCGCAAAGAACCGTTGCTACGCAATAAAGGCTCATGGCCGTCAGCAAAACCGGGCGTCGGCCAAAACGGTCAGCGATGGGGCCATAGACAAGCTGCATTAGACCGAATGTAAAAACATAGGTGCTGAAGACGAGGTTCGCGCTGCTGGTGCTAACCCCAAAGTAATCGCGCAATGCGGGGACCCCGGGTGCGAGCGTATCGGTGCTGACCGGATTTGCGGCTACGAGTAGTGTTAATACCGCCCCGATAATAAAGACGCTGGGCGGTGCCGCTGATTTGTTCAAGTTGTTTACCTGTCGTTTGTTTAGCCGCGCTTATCAATAAAGCGCTGTTGTTTGAGCTGGTCTTTAAACTCTTTCTCCAACGTGCCAGGCTGCAGTGTGGTAATCTCTGGAGTGACTTCGAAGATCCGTCGGAGGTCGATGTTTAAGCTTCTAATTGTTTTGTCAGCGTCGGCATTCCTAGCCAGCTCAACCGATATTACCATGGTGTCGAGCGTATCAGTCTCTTCAACTTCTACCTTAAAATCCGAAATCTCAAGCCGCCGGTTCATGAAATCTTCAAAATCAGCATGATTGATGTTTACACCGCGAACTTTCAAAAACCCGGATGTTCGGGCGGCGTGCCGGATCATTGGATATACGGATAACGGTCCATCTGTTTTACCTTTTTCAATATAGGATACGTAATCCCCCGTTTCCCAACGCAGGAATGGGGTCATCTCATTGTTCCAGTATGGCGTCATCACCAGTATCCCGTTTTCACCCTCTCCAACGGGTTCACCTGTTTTCTCATCCAACACTTCTAGGTCAAACATATCAGTCCAGTAATGCATTCCGTCATGGTGGCTCGACTCGCTCGCCATGAAGGATCCTTCAGTACATCCGAATTGATCGTATAGCTCTGCGCCCCATAGCGCTTCGATCCGCTCACGTTTTCCCTGCGATACCGGCTCTGCGGCTGTCAGAAACGTTTTTACGGAGCTTTTGGCAAGATCAAAACCCATCCTTTCGGAGACCTGGGCGAGTTGCAAACCATAGCTTGCCATGCCGCACCAGACAGTTGGTTTCAAGGTTCGGATCAGTTCAACCTGAACTTCCGAGGGGGTTGAGTTTCCTGCCCCGCACCAGTTTACGCCGATCCCCATCTGTTGGGCTGTGCGGCAGTATATTTGACCAACTGGGTGGATCCCGAGTGGGAAGGAAACGTGTGCAAGGTCATCCTTGGTAACACCAGCAGCTTCCCATGCCCGCCGGAAACCCTCGCGAGCGAAACGGAGATCATTTATCGTGCGAGGATAGAGTAACGGCTGTCCAGTAGAACCCCCGGATCTCCAGAATTCAATAATAGCATTGCGTGGTTGGATGCAGAAGGTGTTCTGAAAATCCGCGGGTGGAATCTGACGAAGTTCGTCCTTTGTTAGGATCGGAACCTTGGCCCATTCTTCCGGTTCGTGCAAATGCTCTAGATTTACATGATCGAGTCTGCCGGCGAAAAACCGGGATTGCAAAGCCCGTTCGAAAGCCCTCCGCCGGCCTTCTTTCTTGATTACGCTAATTCTGGCACGAGATTGGACTGGAAAGGGGAGTTCGGGCGTTTCCCACATCTGTGACTATGCCTCGTTCCTCTCGCCGAGTTCCTTAGCGCGTTCGCGAAGAATGAACTTCTGAATTTTCCCAGTGGAGGTTTTTGGTAAGGCCCCGAACACTACGGTGCGTGGAACTTTGAACCGCGCCATGTTTTCACGACAGAATTCTATAATTTCATTTTCGTCTGCATCCTCACCGTCCTTTAGCGTGACGAATGCACAGGGGCTTTCCCCCCATTTTGCGTCTTCTCGCGCTGCCACCGCCGCCTCAAGTACCTTGGGATGTTTATAGAGAATGCCTTCGACTTCGATGGACGAAATGTTTTCACCACCCGATATGATGATGTCCTTCGAGCGATCCTTAAGTTCGATATAACCATCTTCGTGCCATACGCCTAGGTCTCCTGAGTGGAACCATCCTCCGGTGAAGGCCGCTTCAGACGCTTTGGGGTTTTTAAGATAACCTTTCATGACGTCATTGCCGCGCATGAATATTTCACCCATGCTCTCTCCGTCCTGTGGCACCGGTTCCATCGTCTCAGGATCGGCAACCATCAACGCTTCAAGAACGTGGTAACGTACACCCTGGCGTGACTTCAGAGCGGCGCGCTCTGCTATATTTTTTTCGTTCCATTCATCTTTCCACGCACTTACGACCGACGGTCCGTATGTTTCCGTGAGGCCGTACACATGGGTCACGTTGAAGCCCTCACTTTCCATCAATTCTATCACCGCGGCAGGCGGGGCAGCGCCAGCCGTCATGGCTTGAACAGTGTGATCGAAAGACTTCTTTTCGCTATCGGGTGAATTTGCAATCATATTTAAAACTATCGGCGCACCGCACATGTGTGTCACCCCATACTCGGCGATAGAATTAAATATTGGTGCAGGCTCAACCCGCCTCAAGCAGATATTGGTGCCTGCCATCGCAGCCACTGTCCAAGGAAAACACCATCCGTTGCAATGAAACATGGGAAGGGTCCAGAGATATACAGGGTGCGGCGGCATTGCCCATATCAGGGCATTTCCAATGGCATTTAAAAATGCGCCTCGATGATGATAAACGACGCCTTTAGGGTTACCGGTGGTCCCGGATGTATAGTTTAGGGAGCATGCATTCCATTCGTCTGTCGGCCATGCCCATTGGTATTCAGGATCCCCTTTCGAGATAAAGTCTTCATACTCTATTTCGCCAACCATATCGCCGCCTTCATACAAGACGTCGTCAACATCGATAACAAATGGTTTCTTATCCAACTGCGCCAATGCTTCTTTGACGGTGTCCGAGAATTCGCGGTCGGTGAGCAATATTTGCGCTTCGCCATGTTGCAGAATGAAAGCAATCGCTCCTGCATCTAGGCGTATATTAAGCGCGTTTAAAACGCCTCCCATCATCGAGATTCCAAAATGCGCCTCAAGCATTGCAGGTACGTTCGGGAGCATAGCTGCAACGGTTTCACCGGGTTGGAGTCCATGCTTCTTCAAAGCGCTGGCAAGTTGCCGACAACGAGCATAAGTCGCACCCCACGTCCGTCGAATATTTCCATGGATGACAGCTGTTCTGTCTGGATAAGTTGTCGCTGTTCGGTCTAGGAAACTAAGGGGGGTTAGCGGCTGAAAGTTTGCCGGGTTTTTGTCTAAATTTGTTTCAAAGGGGTTAGTCACGAAGCTACTCCCGTCTTCAAAGAAATCTTGATCCTACAATACGTACAACACGTCACAGAACAAGAAGTGGTACGAAATTAGAACCTTACCTTATGAAAGCCGCCGGAATATTGGAAAAGGTTTGAAATTGTGTTGGACACTCGGAATAGGGCTGGGCAGAAGGCCTTTCCGGCTTAACGGGGCGGGTATACGGCTAATTTAAGTATACCTGTATTTATCATAGTTTTATGTTCTTTCAGAATACCATTTCGGTAACCAAGTAGTGGAAAAAAACGACGCCGATCACAGAAAAGACCCCCCCTAGCCGCGAGTTTTTCTAGCAAATTGCGACTAAGAAATGGAAGCTCTTCGGAGCGTGATGTCTCGTTGGCTGTTTTGAAAAACTTGGAGGCCCGGACCAGATTCGAACTGGTGTAGACGGATTTGCAATCCGCTGGATAGCCTCTCTCCCACCGGGCCATTAACAATTTCAATTGCTTAGAAGATTAATCGGGTAACTTACATTACTCTATCTTGCGGCAGTGTGGACATTATCGGATTTAGTGGGGGCGGTAAATCCTTAAGGGGATTGACGCGGCCGTTGGCGTCAAATTACCGTTAGGAGAGGAGGCCAGCCGGAAACCAGTTTCGAGTATTAGCGGTCAAGTTTGTCACCATAACGCCAGCAAAAATCTTTTTTATATTTAAAGACCTAATATTGGCCCCGCGTAATGAGGGGGCAAAATTCAGGATCGAAAGGAGCGTATATTAAAGGTGCGTATATTATTGTAGCTCCTGCCGGTTTAGTATAGTTAACGCCGGGGTTACTGCCGAATGTTCGTCTGCGCTCAAGTCGACTGATTTGTGCGGAGTTGCTGCCTGAAACCGAATTACAAAATTGTGGAGTGAATATTGGCCGATGCCAGATTTCGATAGCCTCCGGCAGACTATGGTTGATACCCAATTACGGACCAACAAGATTACGGATCAACGTCTACTCATGGCGATGGGTGCGATCCCGAGGGAAAACTTTGCACCGTCGGATCGATCATCGCTTGCCTATATAGACGAAGATATACCGATCGGGTCGGGACGGTGCATGATTGAACCTATGGTCCTTGCGAAGATGATTCAGGCGACTGGGATTAAATCTGACGACGTGGTGTTAGACGTGGCAAGTGGAACGGGATACTCCGCAGCGGTGTTTAGCCAGATTGCCAGAGCGGTCGTTGCCCTGGAAAGCGAATCGGATTTGGTGATCAAATCATCAGAACAGATGATCGAACTTGGCATGGATAATGTGGTCGTTGAACGTGGTCCAATCGAGTGTGGCTGGCCGGACGAAGCTCCTTATGATGTTATATTCGTGAATGGCGCTTGCGGCGACGTACCAGAAATATATTTTGACCAGATGTCAGAGGGTGGTCGCCTATGCGCAGTTAGAACCGTCCCGAATGGTGTCGGTTTGGCCAACCTCTGTACAAAACGAAACGGGATGGTATCTAGTCGACCGCTGTTTGATGCAAATATCCCTAGTCTACCGGAACTCCAGCGCGAAGTGGGATTCACTTTCTGATGACATTTAATAAAATATTGATAGCCCTTCCTGTAGCTGTTGCTGGGGTTTTGCAGTTGGACATTGCTGCGTCGCAAACGCTCGAGGAGACTTTGGTGAAGGCGTACCAGCAAAACCCGAAATTAAAGGCGGAACGTGCTCGGTTGCGGGCTACCGATGAAGGTGTTCCGCAGGCGTTATCAAATTGGCGCCCCACAGTTCGGGTTACCGGTAGTGCAGGAGTTAAGCGCTCCGATAGCACCATTAGAGGCCCTGCAGCCAAGGAGGCTGATGTGACCAAGCCTTTGACGGGCGCGTTGACGATTACACAAAACCTCTATCGTGGTGGCCGAACAGAGGCCGGGGTCGAGGAAGCGGAAAACAATGTAAAGGCGGATAGGGCCAGGTTGTCTTCGACTGAACAATTGGTTTTGCTTAACGCAGCTACAGCTTATGCGGATGTAGTTCGCGATCAGGCAGTGCTTGAGTTGAACAAGAACAATGAACGGGTTCTTAAAAGACAACTTGAAGCCACTCAGGACCGTTTCAGCGTGGGAGAGGTTACAAGGACTGAGGTGTCGCAGGCAGAATCCCGCCTGTCTCGAGCTCGCGCTGACCGCATTGCCGCTGAGGGGACTTTGGCCGATGCCCGGGCGGCTTATCAAAACTCTGTCGGGCAATCGCCAAAAGTGCTGAAAGCCGCGCGGCCACTCACCGAACTTCCTTCTTCATTGGAAGACGCGATTGATCGTGCCAAGTCTGAAAATTTTGACGTCATTCGGGCCCGTTTTATTCAACAAGGGGCTAAGAGTAACGTTCGTAAAATTAAGGGAGAATTGCTGCCCTCACTTACGCTAAGCGGATCGGCCCAGTCGAATGAAGAAACAACGAACTCACGTAGCGAAAGTCAGAACCTGTCCGTAACGGCGCAACTCTCGATACCACTTTATGCGTCGGGGTCCGTGACGTCTCGCATCCGCGCAGCCAAACAGCTTGTTTCGCAGCGCTATGACGAATTGGAGCAGGCGATACGGGATGTGGTCAGGGAGACGACTGGGGCCTGGCAAAACGTTCAAACGGGACGAGCCCAAATCCGCGCGTTCACCTCCGCGGTCAAAGCCGCGGAAATCGCATTGAAAGGCGTTCGTGAGGAAGCGAACGTGGGTTCCCGTAATGTCCTCGACGTGCTTGATGCGGAACAGGAACTACTGGATGCTCGGGTTGGTTTGGCGCGTGCGATGCGTAATGAACTTGTAGCAACCTATCAACTGCGTCGGGCGGTAGGCGAGCTTACGGCGGGAAAACTCGGACTTCCCGTAAAAATATACTATCCTGAGGAACATTATCGCAGGGTTCGAGGCAAATGGTGGGGGCTGACCTCCGGCGATGAAAAATAGCGGGAGCGGATGACGAGGCCGATGAATGGGTTTTGTTTATTTTCGGTGAACAAACTATTGTTATTTAACCGACAACTTTCCTTTTATAAGCGGGTAATCGTCCTATGAGTGAACGGGACGCTGAACAAGAACCATCTATGGAAGAGATACTTGCGTCCATCCGGCGCATTATTTCGGAAGACGGGGATAATGAAGTTCCGCTTGGACCCGCGATTGGCAACCCGGTTCAAAGAGATGAAGCGGTGAGTGTAGTTGGCGAGGAGGATAATATTGGTCCGTTCGAAGGTGTTTTGGAACTCACGGACGAGGTTCAGGATGACGGAAGTGTGGTAAACCTTCGTACTGGAACGAAGGTCGGTGATCGACAGTTGCCTCAATTTGAGAATGAAGGATTACAGAAGGATGAACGGAGGCAGGAAGTCTCTGAGCGGGAGGATGATCCTGTATCTATTTCCGTTCCGGAAGGGCTCTCCGACGAGGGTTCGATAGAACGTTTAGTTTCGGATATGCCCGGAGGCGAGTCGGTTTCGACCCTTAGTGGTTTGGCCGCCGCAGTTGATATGCATCGCCGGGCGGCTGATCCCAGCATCGGTCCTAAGACCATCGAAGATCTCGTAAAAGAGGTCATGCGTCCGATGATCAGAGAGTGGATGGACGCAAATCTGCCCTCTTTGGTAGAACGGCTTGTAAGCAGAGAAATTGAACGCCTAACCCGTGAGGCTGAAGAAGTTTCTCAACGATAGGATGCCCGAGACGATATCGATCGACACTCAATAAACTCTTAAAATTTCAAAGCAGTATCGCTAGCTTCGGAAACGATATGAATCGTGGTTGCGTTTTGCTCCTTTGGGATCAGGATAGCTTTGGAACTGCAATGGAAAAGACGTATCAGCCGGACGGCGTAGAGGCGCGAATATACGCAAAATGGGAAGAGAATGGCTCTTTCGGCTGCAACCATACACGGAATGGGGACGCCGGGGGCGCTTCTTATTCTATTGTCATTCCACCCCCCAATGTTACGGGCCGCCTCCATATGGGGCATGCACTCAATAACACACTTCAGGACATTCTTGCGCGCTTCGAGCGCCTGCGGGGCAAGGACGTCTTGTGGCAGCCCGGAACTGACCACGCAGGTATAGCAACACAGATGGTTGTGGAAAGACAACTGGCAGAAGATGGGAAAACCCGACATGATCTCGGCCGCGTTACGTTTGTTGACCGTGTATGGGAATGGAAAAAGGAATCAGGCGGGACAATCATTGGGCAGTTGCGGCGGCTTGGCGCGTCTTGTGACTGGAGCCGGGAACGCTTCACAATGGATGATGGGTTATCATCCGCCGTTAGAAAAGTTTTCGTAACACTGCGCAAGGAAGGATTGATATACCGAGACAAGCGGCTGGTAAACTGGGATCCCAAATTGCATACCGCTATATCTGACCTTGAGGTAGAGCAGCGTGAGGTCGAAGGGCATCTCTGGTACTTTAATTATCCGGTCGAAGGCGGAGATGGTCAGTTCATTACGGTCGCTACCACCCGTCCTGAAACCATGCTTGGTGATGCCGCTGTGGCAGTGCACCCGGAAGACGAGCGTTACGCCGGGTTGGTAGGGAAAAATGTAATTTTACCAATTGTTGAGCGCACGGTCCCGATCATTGCGGATGAATATTCCGACCCTGATAAAGGTTCAGGCGCGGTAAAAATTACCCCCGCCCATGATTTTAATGATTTTGAGGTCGGCCGGCGCCATGGCCTTCCGATGATAAATATTTTCGACATCAATGCTAATTTGAATGACGAAGTCCCAGCATATCTACGTGGTCTCTCCCGCGAAGAAGCGCGTAAAAAAGTCATCGAGGAATTGGAGAGTAGGGGCCTTTTAGATAGAGTTGAGGATAACCCTATGACCGTGCCCTATGGGGACAGGTCCGGCGTCGTTGTTGAACCCAGGCTGACGGATCAATGGTTTGTTGACGCCGAGGCCCTCGCGAGACCGTCGATTGAGGCGGTGGAAAAAGGTGATATCCGGTTTATCCCGAAACACTGGGAAAACACTTATTTCGAGTGGATGCGAAACATTCAGCCATGGTGTGTCTCACGCCAGATTTGGTGGGGGCACCAGATCCCCGCTTGGTATGGCCCGGACGGGGAGATTTTCGTCGAAATGACGGAAGAGGAGGCGTTGTCGGCTGCGGAAACGCACTATGGAAAGAAAGTTGATCTGGAGAGAGATCCCGACGTTCTGGATACCTGGTTCTCTTCAGCGCTCTGGCCCCTTTCGACGTTAGGTTGGCCAAATGAAACGCCTGAACTTATCCATCATTACCCTACCAGTGTTCTGGTAACGGGTTTCGATATTATTTTCTTTTGGGTAGCGCGGATGATCATGATGGGACTGCA
>JAYZFO010000023.1:0-7759 GCA_036336685.1 Pseudomonadota bacterium | reverse complement strand
CGCTTTTTCTTGCTTCACCTGCAAGCGGCTTTATGACGGGCCAGTCCCTCTTAGTCGATGGCGGCATGGCCTATATCTAATGCGGGCTCTGGTTTTAAACGGTCCAAACGAACCATTCTCACTAGAGACAATACCTGACCCAGAACCAAAACGCGGCGAAGCGGTTGCACGCGTCATAAGCTGTGGCGCAGGCTTGACAATACAACACGTAAAAGCCGGGCGGGCGGGCGTCGAATATCCGAGAATTATTGGCCATGAAATTACGGGCGTCATTGAGGCCGTCGGTGAAGGGGTTACTGATTTGAGCGTCGGGGACGCTGTCACTAGCTATTTTTACCTGACATGCGGTCGCTGCAGATGGTGCCAAATTAATCGTGAGACATTATGTGAAAATTTTGGTGGTTACGTTGGCCGCGTATGTGATGGCGGTTACGCAGAACTCATAAACCTACCAACTAAAAACTATCTAAAGCTTCCCGAAAATCTTGATTGGCAGGCAAATGCTGCGGAAGTGGGCGTCATTACCGATGCAATAGCCACCCCCGTCAAGGTAATCCGTCACGCAGGAATAAAACCGGGAGAAACCGTTGCCGTATTCGGTGCTGGCGGGGGGCTTGGCATTCACATGGTCATGTTAGCCAAATGGGCACACGCTGAAGTAATTGCCGTTGACACAGCCACGGAAAAATTCTCCGCCTGCCGGGATGCGGGCGCCGATCATTGCGTCAATCCCAACAAAGAGGGATGCCCCGAGTTGCTCAAAGAACTTTCGAATGGTGGTGTGGACGTTGCTATCGACTTTGTCTCATCAACCCAGACATTGGAAACGTCAATAGAAAGCCTCGGACGTGGCGGAAGGATGGTAACTTTGGGCGGAAGCGGTGAAAGTTTCGCGGCACATTCGCATCAAATGCTACAAAAGGAGCTTGTACTTATGGGGAGCCGCTACGCAACTCGCCAGGAGGTTATCGATTCACTAAAATTATGTAGTCGTGGAGAAGTCTGGCCAATGGTAACAGAGACAACTGATATGGAAGGTGCAGAAGCACTTCATGGTAGGCTTGAACAGGGCCTCATAACAGGTCGGGCGGCTATTATGATTAATGGACCCAAAGACACTTGACGAATAGCGGTCCCCTACCCCACGTATACGAAACGGTGATCCATATGCTCGTCACCGCAGCACAGGACCACCCTGACCAAGTGGCGATCACATGCGGTGATGTTCATCTTACATATCTAGAATACCTAAACAGCGTCGAGCAGCTCGCGCATAAGCTCCTGGGCCTGGGCTCAAAAGGTGAACGAGTCGCACTCATTATGGAAAATTCAATCGATATGGCGATAGCGATGTTTTCCGTACACGCTGGGGGAGCTCAAGTGGTCCCCATAAATCCTCTCTATACTGCACGGGAAGCAACCTACATTTTAAAAGATTCGATGCCCGTGGCAACCATATACCATAGGTCCGTGGGGGAGCTTATTGAGACGTTGCCCAATACCGGTACAAAAGTTGTCAGTGGCGGTACGACATTTCTGAAAAGGTCGACGAATACCGATCGCGAACCACGAACGATAATTCCTATTGCAGAAGATCTCGCAACACTTCAGTACACAGGGGGTACCACGGGCTATCCAAAAGGCGTCAATCTAAGCCACGCTCAGGTGTCCATTAACATTTCCCAGCGTGAGGCAATTCTTCCAACAAAAAACCAAAGCGAAACCATTGTATGCGTAATGCCGCTATTTCATGTGTTTGCTGTATCAATGTGCCTTCATCTGGCCTGCTACTGCCGCAGCCGGTTGGTTATTCTCCCGCGCTATCATCCAAAAGAGCTCTGCGACGCCCTCCAAAGAGAAAAGATCACAATTTTACCCGCGGGCCCAACGATCTTTGCGGGTTTATTAGACTTCGAAGAATTCGAAGAGGCCGACCTAGAACACTTATCTAAATGTTACTCTGGTTCCGCTCCATTGCCGGAAGAAACACTCCGGCAATGGCAAAGTATTACGGGCTGCTTCATATTGGAGGGCTATGGTCAAACCGAAGCAGGACCAGTGCTCACTTATAATCCTGAAACGGGCATAAAAAAATCGGGCTCCGTAGGAGTCCCGCTTCGTGGTACAGAGGTCGAAATTGTCGACATCGCAGATTATACAAAGATTTTACCTCCGGGAAAGACCGGTGAAATTCGTGCCCGCGGACCCCAAATTATGTCTGGTTATAGAAATCTACCTGAAGAAACTGCGTCAACAATTCGCGACGGTTGGCTTTATACGGGTGACATAGGTGAATTTGACGAAGATGGTTATCTATATATTCGCGACCGTAAAAAGGATATGGCAATCGTGGGTGGTTACAACGTCTTTCCGCGAGAAATTGATGAAGTGCTTTACACTCATCCTATGATTGCTGAAGCGGCAACGATTGGAATACCGGATACATACTATGGAGAAGTCACCAAAGCCTGGGTTGCTCTAAAACCCGGAATGACCTGTTCCGAGCAGGAATTAATCACATTTTGCTCGAACAATCTCGCCAAATATAAAGTGCCGACAGCCATCGTGATAACCACTGCGCTTCCGAAAACAACCATTGGTAAAATCGACAAGAAAGCCCTTCGCACCTGAAACAGCTTTCTTGCAGATGAGTTACCTATGCTGAAACAATAAAACTACAAATGCGGTTCTTTTGAAAACGCTGTGAACTCCCCGTCCATACTTCCGGGAGAAAATCCCTCACCAATCATTTCTAACCCGATAATTTCCAATACATTGCGATCGGGATCGTGGAAATAGCACTGTTTTCCGTGGAAAACACCCTCGTGACGTTCCTCCTCATAAATAACCTCGATGCCCTTATCAATTAAATGTTGCTTGGATGCTTCATATTCGTTGACATCAACACGGAAGGCATGATGAATGAAAAACTCATTTCCAGGATTGGGTCCAATAGGGGTTTTACTTTTAGTTAAGATTACGAAATCCTCCCCAGAGCGCATGAAAACCATGCCAATCGGTGGTACTTTTTGTACAGTCTCCAATCCCAACACGTCCCGATAAAAAGTTTCACTTCTATCGGGGTCACTTACGGAAATCGTAAAGTGGACAATACCATTTGTTTTAATCATGAGGTTTCCTCTCTGCACTGAAGGCATTGTATAATGGTCGTTAGACAAACGAAAAGGGTCATAGATGCATCCCGTTAAATTATTTTGTTGGCACTTTATGGCGTACCCATATTTGCCCGAAGATTTTGATCAAAAATATGATTCAGGTTGGGTTACAGTCCCAAATTCGTTATGGGATCGGGAGAGAGCCAAAGGATTATATCAGGAATACATTGACCAATTGGTCTACGCAGACGAATTGGGTTTTGACGGCATGGTGCTAAACGAACACCATCAAAATATATACGGGCTAATGCCGTCTCCAAACATGATTGCCGCAGCGCTCAGCCAAAAAACCCAAAACGGAAAAATTGTTGTTCTGGGAAATCTTTTACCTATGCATTTAAACCCCCTTCGTGCCGCAGGGGAGTGCGCGATGCTCGATTGTATGTCGGAGGCCGCCTAATCGCCGGCTTCGCGGTTGGTGGTGGCCCGAGGCTTTCAATTATGATGTTCCTTCGCCTCGGGCACGTCGCCAGTTTTGGGACGCGATCAACTTAGTGTTGCGGACGTGGACCGAAGATGGGCCCTTTGCCCACGAAGGCCCTGAATACCCCCTTCGATATGTAAATGCGTGGCCACGACCGGTACGGGGGACCTGCGCTGATCTTATGGGGTCAACACGACAGTCTCGCACCCCGGGCACATACAGAAGCATATAGCACCGGGTTTAAAAACGGTCGACTAGAGGTCCTGAAAAACAGCCGACACAGTCTTTACGCCGAAGCACCGGAACCCGCTGCTCAAATCATTCAGCACTTTCTTACGGACGACTAGTTATTACCACTGCTCCACGGACGGACGGACGTCCATTTCAAATGTCCAGGCGTCTTTTGGCTGGGAATACATAGACCAATACGCTTCAGCAATATGGTCTGGATTTAACAACCCACCCTCGGGAAGAGCTCCTACTTGGTCCGGAAATTTTTTCCGGACTGCCTCAGAATCAATCATCCCATCGACAATAATATGACCGATGTGGATACCCGCGGGTCCAAGTTCTCGCGCCATGGATTCTGCGAGTGCTCGAAGTGCATGTTTAGCGCTAGAAAATGACGCAAAGGTTGCTCCGCCACGAATACTCGCAGTAGCGCCGGTAAATATTATTGTTCCTGTTCCGCGTTTAACCATTCGCTTCGCGGCTTCACGTGCAGTTACAAACCCGGCAAAGGCGGCACTCTCCCACACTTGCCGGTAAATGCGCGTTGTTATATCTAGTATTGAAGCGCGGTGTTGTGCGCCTGTGTTAAATACCACAACCTCCGCAGGGCCTATCTCACTTTCTACCTGATCAAACAGTGCACTGACAGCTTCTTCATCTCTCGCATCACACAGTATTCCTTTTGCTCTGCCGCCCTCGGATTCTATTCGTCTTACGAGTCTTTTAAGTGGTTCCGCTTTGCGCCGTGACGGCACTGCCACCAATCCGCCACGCGCAAAACGCCGCGCGATCGCGCCACCCAGCGCATCGCCGGCGCCAACCACAATGACGGCTTTATCCGACGTCAAAACGGTATCACGATCGCACCCATTGGAGCATCACAATTGAGTAAATTAACGCGTTTTTGAACAATTTTTAAGTCTTGCGAACCTTCTCGTAGTGTATGGAGGTACTCACCAGCAAAGACCTGTTGTTCGTCATTTTGAAATTCCACGAGTGTAAAGTTAGATCTCACCAACGTGATGTCATCGGTTGTAGATACTATCGTGACGTTACCAATAATCCGCTGCGTCCTGGCCGCCGGTTGATCCGAGTAATTATCCGGATGGCGTAATCGCCGAACACGTACCTCGAGCAATTGGCGGTCCTCATATGCAATCGAAACCTCTTCGACTGGATCTTCCTGGTTTATCCTCGCGGGTATCCAATAAACCCCGTCATCTGAAAATAACGCTAACCATTCCTCAAAATGCCGCTCATCAAGCAAACGAGCTTCCTGAAACAAAAACTGTTCCACCCTCGAAATTAACAGGAGATTAGGGTCCATAACGCATACCTTGACGCGTCTTTCGCACCTTTGAATTTATATCTTGAAAGTTTACCTCCACCGGTTTTTTTTCGGCACTATACACGCACGGAGAACGCCAAATGGTCGACTCCGGCGTATTTAGAGAAAATATAGTAATGTTCGAAATCAAGGCACTCGACTTTCTCTTCCTACCCCGACAGAAACGGGTAATCCGTATATCCCTCCGCGCCCCCGCCATAATAAGTGGGGCGGTCAGGTTGATTATATGGCAAACCACGCTTCAAGCGCTCGGGCAAATCGGGGTTAGCCAAAAAATCGGTGGCAAACGATACTAAATCTGCCAATTCTGCGCCGATGACCATATCCGCTTTGACCCTATCATAACCCCCATTGGTTATAAGGGTATTGGGCCAAATGTCGCGAATAAGGGTAAACAGTTTATGCCTGCCTTCTAAAAACGTCTCGCCTTCGGTATTTCCCCCGAGTTCAACCATGTGGAGGTAGCCAAGGTTACGTTTCGCTAACTGTTCCGCTAGATATGAGAAGGTTTTGAGTGGCTCTGAATCAGAGATGTCATTGTATGGTTGAAAAGGTGAGATTCTATAGCCGACCCGGGCGGCACCCCATACACTAATTACGGCATCCGTTACTTCAAGTGGCAATCGACACCGATTTTCGATGGACCCACCATATCCGTCGTCGCGCCGATTTGTTGAATCACGTGTAAACTGATCCAATAGATAGCCGTTAGCCCCGTGAACCTCGACCCCATCAAAGCCTGCTATATCTGCATTTTTAGCCGCTACCCAATATTGTTGCACAAGCTCTGGTAATTCTTCCGTCTCAAGTGCACGAGGCGTAACAAAAGGTTTCATTCCAGATGTTGTCATCGCTTCGCCGTCCGGTTTTATAGCTGAAGGCGCTACCGGAACGCGTCCGTTTGGTTGCAAATCGGGGTGCGAAATTCTCCCCACGTGCCACAATTGAAGAACAATCCTTCCACCGGCTTCATGCACGGCATCTGTAACCACCCGCCAACCATCTATTTGCGGTTCAGAATGAATTCCTGGGGTCCCCGGATAGCCCATACCTTCGGGACTTATCTGTGTTGCCTCGGTAACAATCAGCGCAGCATCGGAACGCTGTTGATAGTACGTCGCATTCAGTGCATGCGGCGAGTTTCCTTTGCCGGCGCGGTTACGCGTCATTGGCGCCATAACCACTCGGTGGGGAAGGTCAAATAGTCCTGCTGAATAAGGGGAAAATAAATCAACCATGCTTACCTCTCAACGCGCGCTTGATCTTCCAGAACAGCGCACACGGCAGCCGTGTCTTTTTCACCCAAACCTTGCGCCAAAGTGGCCCTATAGGGCTGCACAGCAGCCATAAACAAATTCACGGGGCACCCGACCTCCGCAGCAAAGGCCGAAATTATATCCAAGTCTTTTTGGTAAAGCCGATTTGACATACCGACCTCATCATATTTGTTGTCTGACATCATTTTTCCACGCACTTGAAACATTCGTGAAGTCGCAGCGCTTGTACTAATAACGTCAAAAATAAGCGCAGGATCGAGACCAGATTTCATTCCTAAAACCATCGCTTCCGCCGCAGCAGTGTTGTGCACTGTTACGAGATGGTTTGCCACGAATTTCATTTTGCTGCCCGCTCCAAATGGACCACAATACTTATTCTCTCGACTAAATGCCTCTATGACCGGCAAACATTCAACCACGGAGTCTTTGTGCCCGCTCGTAAAAACTGCGAGATCGCCAGTCTTAGCCTGTTGCCCAGTCCCCGAAACCGGACAATCTAAAAGAGTGTGGCCTGCACTTTCCAATATGTCCCGTGCCTTTTCCTTATCGGAAATCGTGAAGGTGCTCGCTTCAACTACTATGCATTTATTAGAGACAGATGACGCAATTTCCTCGGCAACTTCTTTCAGTGCCGACGCGCTCGGCAAAGAACAAATCACACTCTTAGAATTCTGGGCAACGTCGGAAGCCGACGTCATTAGGGTTACGCCATCCGCCGAAGCCCGGCGCGATGTCTCCTCTGATATGTCATAGCCAAAAACATCAAAACCCTTTTCCGAAATGTGACGCGCAAACGCACCCCCCATTATCCCAAGGCCAATAACTCCCGCCGCCGGCTTCATTCAGTCTTCCTCTCTATGCTGAATTCAGCGTAGCACAAGCACTCAATGTTTGGCGAGAAACTCACTTAGTGTTTTCGTAAAATCGGCTGGTCGCTCGATATTAGAAATATGGGCTGCCGGATCGAGAAGTACATACTCGGAACCCGTCATCTTTGCATGCATCGCCTCCATCCCGGGAGCCGGTGTCCCAGCATCCTGCGCACCAGCAATAAACAGTACTGGAATACCCGATATCTGATCCAAGCTGTCAAGATAGTTCAAATTTTGGATTGCCGATGCACAACCGGTGTAACCGTTTACCGAAGTCGTTGCGATCATGTTAGCGACGGCCCGACCTTCCTCAGTGTTTTTATCTCGGTACGCTTCTGTGAACCAACGTTCCATTGTTGGCTGGATAAGCGGATCCATGCCCTTATCTTTTGACAGATCTATTCGATCTTGCCAGGCACTAACAAACTCGG
>JAYZFO010000022.1:0-20930 GCA_036336685.1 Pseudomonadota bacterium | reverse complement strand
GCGCGTGGATTAACACTAATCGCACGTTATCAGGAATTTCGGCCGGGAGACCAGATGAGAGGTATCCCGTAAAAACTCCTGATCCACAAAAGCCCTCTACGCCGTGCGTTGCCGAATTACACAAAAATAGATTCGGAGCATCTTGGTTTCCTATTAATGCAACGTCGGTATACACCGGCTCGTTGTCTGGACCGGTCGAACCGGAGGGATAAGTTTTGACTGTTGCTTTCGCCTTAGCTGCGGCTGAAAGAAATGCCTCGCGGCCGTCTCGGTAGCTGGAAGGAAAATAATTTATATAGGACATCGCACGAAAGAATGGCGAAACTAGGTATTTCTGTCCAGTTGATTAAGAGCGTTTAAAGTCACTCACTGAAACCATTCCCGTTAATAAGTTGTAACTATCTAGTAACAGTGATAATCAATTCAATTAACAAAAATTTGGCAAAAGACTATTACACTTATTAGTATAATCGGGAGGGTCTTATGAAATCATTTACTAGGGCATTTGTTGCGGCTTCAGCAGTTGCTGGGGTTGCGGTGTCATTTGGGGTAGGGGTAGCATCTGCCAAAATATATAAATTAACGGCGGGCTCGAGCCACCCTCCAATTGTCCCATGGGTTGCTGTAATAAAGAACCACGTTGTTCCGCAGTCTATGGCGCGGGTCAAAGCCGCTGGTAAGGGTGATAGTATTAAGTGGACTCAAGCTTATGCCGGTGCCTTGTATAACTTTCAGAATACACTCGAGGGTGTACAAAAGGGATTGGCAGACATTGGTTGGGTTGGAACCCTTTGGGAACCAATCAAGATGCCGCTTATGAATGTGTCGTTTTACGCACCATTCGCGACCGGTAACGTCCAAACGTTGACGAATATTGGGCATCAGTTGCACCAAGATATCCCGGCGATGAATAAAGCCTGGGATAAACATAACCAGGTCTATCTCGGAATTCAGGTCGCCGATACATACAATACGTTCACTACGTTTCCACTAAAGTCTGTGGCGGATCTAAAGGGTAAAAAGATATATGGCCCGGGGGCCGTCGCTGAATGGTTGCGGGGTACCGGAGCTGTAGCGGTAAATGGTGGACTACCGGTGTACTATAATGGCGTAAAAACCGGGGTTGCGTCGGGCGGAATAGTGATTACGACGGGAATGTTCCCATTCAAACTTCATGAAGTAGGAAAGTATATTACTGTTGTGGATATGGGCGGACCGATCTCAGGGGCCATTACAATGAATAAAGACACCTGGAATAGTCTTCCGGCGTATATGCAGGACATTTTCCGTAAACTCGGTTCGGAGTATTCTGCAAAACAGGGGGCGATTGTTGCAAAGAAAGCCAAAATCTTTATGGGTTTAATGAAGAAACAAGGCGCAATCATTTCTACATTCCCGGAGGCGGAACGACGCAAGTGGGCAAATATGATACCCAATATCGCGAAAGAATGGGTCAACGCCGACAAAAAGCAATCTGCAACCAGAAAAACAGTGATGAAAGCCTTTATTGAAGGGTCGCGTGCGGCCGGGGATGAGCCGCTCCGTGCCTGGGATAAGGGCCTATAGTACAGCTTAATACACTATAATAAACGGCGCAGTGCTCTCGCCCGTCGCTAAAAAAGAACAATTGAGCGGGAAGCCGATTCAACGGCTTCCCGTTCGGTTATTCAATGGGCTCACCAATCTTATGAACAGCATCGGCACCTTGTGGGTGTTCGGCATGATGTTTCTTATTTGCGCAGATATATTTTCCCGGAATGTTTTTAATCTTCCGCTCAATGGTGTTCCCGAAATTATCGCTTTTTCCATTGCAGGTACAATCTATCTTCAATTGGCAAACACACTCCATGCGGGGCGTTTTGTCCGTGCAGAGCTTCTTATAGAATGGATGGAAAAAAAGCGACCATTTGCGGGGCATGTTTTTAACGGGGTCTTTAACCTTTTCGGGGTCGCGGTGTTTGTGGTCATGTTCCAAGGGTTCTGGGAGGAATTCTCCGATGCATGGGTGGAAAATGAGATGGCTGGGGTGCCAGGTACGATTACATTCGTTGCGTGGCCTTTCTACATACTGCTTGTCGTTGGTGCCGCTGCAACTGGAATAGAATTTCTACTTCGTTTTTTAAGAGAGTGCCTGGGTTCTGTGCGCTCAGTCACGGAAAAGGGTGATGCCGGGAATAGCCAAAAGCGCGGTTACGGATGGCTTCTATGCGTAGCCGCATTCGGTGTAATCATATATTTATTGACCTCTATCGAGATGACTAACGCCCAAGTAGGTGCCCTTTCAATTCTTTGTATGCTTATCCTTATCTACGCCGGTATGCCAATAGGCATAGCACTTATAGTTCTCGGTTTTTGCGGTGTCTGGATGATGAAGGGCAATACAATTATTGCTGAACGGATGCTGCCACAAGCGGGCGCGGAATATATGAAGAACTATTTGTTCGGGGTAGTGCCGCTGTTTGTCTTGATGGGATTGTTGGTTGCGGCGTCTGATGTCGGGAAAGAGACATTTCAGGTGGCGCGATGGGCCTTACGTCGGGTCAAAGGTGGTTTGGGCATCGCCACAGTTGCTGCTAATGCAATTTTTGCGGCTATTACGGGATCTTCTATCGCGTCAGCAGCGGTGTTCACCCGCGTGGCTACTCCCGAAATGATGGCGCAGGGTTATACTGCTCGTTTTTCCGTGGGGGTTGTGGCCGGCTCTTCCGTCCTCGGAATGCTTATACCACCAAGCCTGTTATTAATTGTATACGGCTTCTTAGCGGAGCAATCTGTTGGTATTCTCTTTATCGCTGCGGTTATTCCAGGATTAATTCTTTCCTTTGCTTTTGCGATCTTGATCTTTGCGATGGCTACATGGCGCCCTCAATGGATAGGCGACGTTAAGGTCAATGATAACAGCGAACAAACAGAAACTATTGGCTCTGCTTTACTGTTGGTTTTTCCCATTTTGGCTCTGGTGGTTCTTGTAATTGGCGGGATTTATGGGGGTATTTTCACTCCTACAGAAGCCGGTGCAGCCGGTGCCTTCGGCGCTCTTTGTATCGGCGTCTTGCGTCGAAAACTGACGTGGAAAGTCCTTTGGGACGTCCTGTTGGAGACCGGGCATATTACCGTCTCCATTTTGTTCTTAATTCTTGCTGCTAACATTTATGCAAGAATGCTCGCGCTGTCGGGGCTGCCTCAGCAAATGGGGGATTTTATTGGGTCGACAAATCTTGGGTTCACCGGTTTTCTCATTCTATACGTTATTGTCCTTATATTGTTAGGAATGATCCTTGATTCAATTTCAATCATGTTGATCATCCTTCCCTTGGCATTACCCGTGCTGCAAACGTTCGGAGGAGATCCAATCTGGTTTGGTATTGTCACAGTAATAGCTGTGGAAATTGGGCTGCTGACTCCGCCACTGGGCATAACCTGCTACGTCGTCAAATCAACATTGAACGATGATCGGATATCTTTAAACCAGATTTTTCTCGGTGCGATGCCGTTTGCAATCATTATGTTGTTGGTGACAGTTTTAATAATAGCTTTGCCGGAGCTTAGTTTGTTCTTCGTATAGAGTATTATAGCGGAGCCCTCAGGCCACGTTGTTCGAGCAGGGGCATTACTTCGGTGTTAAACCTTTTTAACCCCGTTTCATAATCTACCCATGAAAGGAGCGAGCCGTTAAAACCTGCCTCGGAGAGCGTCTGCAATCCCTCAGCAATCATTTCGCTGGTGCCGACTAGCGGGTAGCCACAATAGCCGGCGATAAACTGGCTTTTTAGACCTTCCATTGCCTCTTTTCCCACCATCTTCGAATTGATGCCAAGGACACGAATTAAATTGTCAGCGGCTTGCCAATCGCCCAATTCGTTAACGTAGTGATTATAATATGCCTTCGCGTCTGCTTCCGTATCTCCGTGTACGATGTATGAATTCGTCCATACTTGTATTTCGCGTCCGAATTCCGTTCGAGCAATCTCCCGGACGGATTCTATTTCGGCCTTGATGGCTTGCGGGTCCGGATTTGTGATTGCTTGAAACATCATATCGCAATGTTTTGCGCCGAACCGTTTGCCTCGTTCTGATCCGCCCGCGTTCATTAATGCGGGGAAGGGTGCTTGAATCGGTTTTGGTTGATGAAACCCTTTAGGAACATTAAAGAACTTACCCTTATATGTGAATTCGTCGTCTTCAGTCCACAAGAGTTTCATAATTTCTATCCACTCGTCTGCGTAGTCATAACGAGTGTCATGCTCCATAACTTTTGAGCCAAACATTTCGAGTTCCGGTTGGTACCACCCCACAACGATGTTGAGTGCGAACCGGCCGTTCGATACGTGGTCGATAGTGGTAGCTTGTTTGGCGGCTAAAATTGGGTGCACAGTTGGAACGTGTGATGTGGAAAAGACTGCTGCTTGTTGGGTCTGCCCCCCCAAACCGGCCGCCCACGTATAGGTTTCAAAGCAACGAGAATTGAAATCAGTTTCGCCGCCAAAACCGCGCCACCGTGCTACTGGAACCAAGGCTTCGAGGCCTATATCATCTGCAATTTTTGAAATTTTTAAAACATTGGGCCAATTTATTTCAAGTGCGCCATTTGCTTTAGTGATTGAGCATCCCCCGGATACGTTTGTTCCAAAGGTGCCAAGTTTTAGTTTGTTATCATTAAAGAGCGGATTTGTCGCTTGCCTCGCGTCTGGCTGTGTTTTCAGTTTTGTATTCATGAATTCTCTTGCTTAGACGTGTTACTAGGAAATTTATAATAGTTTAAGTGGAGCTAAACTAATATTTTGGTATTTTGAGCCAAAAGACAAGTTGTTAGGTATCTGTTTGAGGCGATATGCTGACACTTGAACCAACTTAAAGGTAAGGCGATGGAACATAATGCAGGCCTCCTCGAGCAACTCGCGTCCTCTTTAGCTAATGGAAAAATAAATATTGTTGATTTAACTCACCCGCTTGGCCCGCAAACACCAGTGATCAAAGTGCCGGAAGGTCACGGAAAGCAGCCTCCGGCGGTCCAACTCGAACCCATCGCTGACTATCGTGATAACTCTGGCTACGCGCGTTGGAGTACATTAACTGTTGCGGAACACGCTGGTACGCACTTTGACGCGCCGGGTCACTGGTTTACAGGTGAAAAATTCAAAGATGGCACAACGGATACGATCGATGCGAGGCGTTTCGTGGCACCCGCCTCCGTGATTGATTGTACGCAAGCGGTGGAGAACGATCCTGGCTTTATTTTGGATGCCCAGGATCTACGCGATTGGGAAAAGACGCACGGGCGGATCCAGAAAGGAAGTTGGCTTCTTTTTCGCAGCGGTTGGTCTAAAAGGTTTCCGAACGCTTCTGCTTTCTTGAATGAAGTTGATGGTGAGTATCTATCTCCAGGCCCTAATCCCGATGCGATGCGTTTTATGCTTGAGAGGGATGTCTGTGGTTACGGTACAGAAACGATCGGCACAGACCATGGAAAGGCAGGGATGTTTGACCCAGTTTTTCCGGCCCATAACCTAATGCATGGTGCAAACAAGTTTGGGATGTCCAGCCTTAATAACTTGGATCAGTTGCCGCCAACCGGTTCTATTATTGTCACTGCACCGTTGAAGATTGTAGAGGGTTCCGGCAGCCCTCTTCGGGTTTTAGGTTTTGTCAGCGTTAAATAATAAAATAAAACCAATAAGTTATAATAATTTTGAGAGAAATTACATTAGAATCGGTAACTAACTTAATTGGTAAATTTAGAGCGTCTGCTCAGCTCACGAGATAAGTAGAAATTGGCGGGAATATAATAATTAAAATTAGCGCGAACAACATCGCGAGTGCGAATGGCGCGGATCCCATGAATACTTCTTTCAATGTGATATCGGGTCTTGAAAGGGTGGAATGCACAACATAGACGCAGAGGCCTAAGGGTGGTGTAAGCAGGCCGATCTCGGTTGCAATAACCGTCACTACCCCGAACCAGACCAGGTCTATTTCATAAAATTTAAGTGCGCCTAGGAACAGCGGGACCATGATCAGCATAATTGAAACGGAATCTACAATTGTCCCCAAAATGATAACCACGATGACGTACAAGGCCAACATCCCATAGAAACCTGCCCCAAGTTCATTAAATATCTCTGCCATTTCTCCAGGCAACCCCGACATCCCTATCATGCGGCTATACATGCTCGCGGAGACGATAAGGAATAGCAGAGTGGCCGATACCTTGCTGGTATCGATTAGTACTTCCCATAGTGTTGCCAAGGTAAGTTTCCGGCGGGCTAGTGCAAAAATTAAGGCTAGGAATGCACCCGCACCTCCCGCTTCGACCGGTGTGAATACCCCGCCATATAGGCCACCCATTACCAGGGTGACGAGAAAAATTATGGGGACGATTTTTCGAAGGGTACTTGTATCGTTTTGAGTAGTATCATCAGATCCATACGCCAGGTCATTTTGTGCGGGGGATCCCGTGAGTTTTTCAGCGTAAACCATGCGGGGAAGGAAGATCGCCATGCCCGAAATCAACCCGCAGTAAACAAGAGTAAGTAATATCCCAGGACCGATCCCTGCGATGAAGAGGTCACCCACAGATTCTTCCACAATCAGCGCATAAATGATCAAGAGTACACTAGGCGGGATTAACATGCCGAGTACAGAGGATCCCGCGACCGTTCCTACGGCAAATCGTCCACTATACCCATGGCGGATCATTTCTGGGACGGCTATTTTTGAAAATACAGAGGCGGAAGCGACAGAAACACCCGTAATTGCAGCAAATATTGCATTTGCAACCACTGTTGCCATACCGAGACCACCCCGAACCCGGTGCAACATATTCTGTCCAATATCATAGGCGTCTCGGCCCATTCCCGCCGCAGAAACGAGAAACCCCATCAGAACAAACAGAGGAATAACCGCGAATACGAAATTGTTGACCGTCTGGTGCGCCGAAACCCAGAGTAAGCTCGTGGCGACGGTAATATTGCCCTTGATTATCCAAGTGCCAATGAATGAAATGAGTGCAAGAGTAACCGCGATGTGCATGCCGAGGTATATGAAGAGGAGCATGGCCGCCACCGAGAGGATCGCGATTTCAAACGCTTCCATTGATTTACACTTCCACAAACATGGTTATCGCTTTTTCCATTTCACGAATTGGCAACCTTTGGATCAAAAATGGAAACAAGATTTCTTACGATGAAGAAAAGAAACTGAAGCCCTGTTAGCCCGCAACCAACGAATACAATCGCAAGCCTTGGCCAATCGGGAAATGTGAAGACATCAACGACCCCCACGTAGAAGCCGTTTTCGAAGGCATCAATGGATTTTGGCCATGCCATTGACATAATGGCGATCATTAGCATGAGCCCGGCAAATGAGAATACGAGGTCGAGTGTATAGCCAGTGCGCGGATGTCTTTTTATCAAACGTGATATTGCTGCGTCTGATCGGGTCATACTTCCCGATCTCAATGTATAGGCTAGTTGCAGGTAGAGGACGGATACAATGGACAGGGTTATCATTTCTGTAGTGCCAACGATGGGTGTATTAAATAAAAACCGCCCAAGCACATCTGCGACGACCCCGAGCATCATCAAGAAGACCCACACTGACGCTAGTGCGTTACTCGAAGTTATCAGAGCGCCGAGAGCACTATTACACTTGTTCAATATGTTCATGTGATTAGCACTCGGGATCACCCATTCACAAACGAAGTTGCGGCTGACCTTGAATCTCCTTCGAGATCAGCCGCAAAATTTAACTAGAAAGGGTTACTGATCCTATTCTTTATCCCAATGTCGCACGAGCACCTGTTTATTGGTACGCATGTAATCCATGAACGTTTTAAGCATTTTCGTTCCTGGCAGACCAGCCTTGTCCTGTCTCTTGGCCCAAGATTGTGCAATATTAGGTAAGGCAAATGCCCAGGCTTTTCGCTCGGCAGCCGTCAGTTTGTGCGTGGTTTGTCCGTATTTCTTTTGACAGACACCGGCGCCCCATTTGGCCCCACCAAGCGTTGCTTTATTGCCTCCGGCGGACCACGCTGGTGCGGCTTCTTTGACCGCCGCTTGGACCTCTTTCGGCATCTTCTTCCACGAGTCATGATTAACGGTTAGTAGCGCATTAGCAACCGCGCCAAACCCTGTATCTACGTGGTAGGGTGTTACTTCGCAGAACTTAAACGCAGCCATGGCTTGTTGCCAAAGGATGCCCGCGTCATAAATGCCTGTTTTAAGAGAGTTATACATTGTGGCAAGACCCTTGATCATCACTGGGACACCACCCGCCGCGGAAACCCACGGTGCATTGGAACCAACGGCGCCAATTTTCATACCCTTAAGTTGCTCAAACTTTGTTATTTTCTTGCTCGTCCACAGAGCATAATTTTCTGCGGTACCCGATATTGCTAAAACGGTCTGATTGAATCGTTGAGCCTGTTTTCCCATGGCGGGGTATGTAGCTAGAAGGTTGCTCATAGCGTCAGTCGTTACCTGCAGGTCTACGGAAGTAAACGGTGTTACATATCCGATTTGATATAAAGATAACTTGGATGGATGAAACGGTCCTGGCACTACGCCTATGTCACCTAGCCCAGTTTGCACACCTTCCAATTCCCCGCGCACTTTAACAATTTGTCCGCCGAAGCCTTTGACCCAGGAGGCTTTGTAATTACCCGTTCGGGCGAGTATTTCATTAACTTTGGGTATGAAGGCTTTTATAGCTGCGCCGACCGGAGCATAGTGGTGAGTGTTTCCTGATATAACTGTAAGGTTTACCCGCTTCGCCGCTTGCGCGCCCGATGAGAGTGCAAAAGCAACAGGCAAAGCTAGCAGGGATGCTGCCGCTATGCTCAACGTGCGGGATTTTTTCTCCCTTTTCAAAAGCATTAGTTCCTCCTCAAAGAAAATTAGTTTCTATTTGCTTGTTTGCTGAGATAACAAGTCAGGCATTCAGTATGGCAGGTTAAAGTTGTTATATGAAGGCGTTATCAGCATCTGATTGTAAACAATAAATGCAGTTTAGTCGCCCATTATTCAATTCTCGGGAATGATTGGCAACAACAGTTGTGATGCCTGAGAGGGTCCGCTGTACAAGGTAATATCTTTGTCGAAGATTTCGGGTGGTCTGTTTTCAGGTTCGTCGTGGCGGAAAGGTCCGACGCCCGTGAATACGCCCATCCGTTTTAGCCCTTTTGAGCCTGGGTCTCGTGCGGCATGTTCATAATCGCGTCCACGGACGGATAGCCCGAAACGGTGGCCTGCAGGTATCACGATCGAAGTTGGCCATATCTCAATGTCGAGTTCGTAGATCTGGCCTGGTACTAATTTTTGGACTTCGTCGTGTGAGTGGTAGGGACGATAGTCAAGTGACAATTCCTGATTGAGCTTGCGATGCGATGCCCTAAGCCAGCCAAGAGCGATGGGCGTGTGTGGGTCGTTCGAGCCCTGAAAGGTAACCTCGTTTAGGTCAGGACTAAACACCCTGAATACAAGAAAGAAATCCGCGTCATCCGAGGAGGAGGAGATAAAGAGCTTGCTGGCTATTGGACCCGTTATCTCAGTCCTCGTATTTAGGGGTGGGCTGAGGAATGTCACTCCGTCAGAAAACCCCCCATATGTTGTCTCTGCCAATTCATCCATAGGCTTCGACGAGAAACAGAGTTGTTCGGTATCAAGGTAGAATTTTGACCAATTCGTTCGTGCTAAAGGCCATTCGTTCTCATGGCGTTCTTCAAATATCTCTCCAGGATGCCGGATCTGCAATTGAATGCGTGGCTGTTGTGACCATCCGTTATCTTTTTCTTTTAGGAAATAATCAAAGAACCGTCGTTGGAGGTCTACACCGTAGTCGGTATAGAAATGGGTCCAGTGTTCAAGCCCGTGAACTTCAAGCCACTTTTCTTCTGAAGCTGATGAAAGAAAGCCCTCGAAATTGCCCCTTGGATGGAGACCTTGCCCACCCCAATTGGCTGCCGATAAAAGTGGTACTTCTATTTTTGAAAAGTCAGGTAACCTGGAAGTCCAAAATTCATCGCTCGCGAGTTTGTTATTGATAAGATCGGCATGCCAGTCGCTGCGGTTGTCCGCGAGTTCGTCTGAGGTGAGGGTTTGCGGTCCAGAGACCCAATCGTTGGTCATGCTGCTATGTTCACCTTTTGAACCGAGGCCGTTCTGCATTATGACAACGTACGGACCATACCAAGCTCTACTAAAAGTGCACATAATGCCGCCATGGTGTGCCATGTCCCGGTAGTAATCCGCGGCTCCCTCCCAAACACACATTGCCTTAAGGTGAGGGGGGCGAAGGGCAGCGACTTGCCATTGGTTCATCGCGAGGTATGAGATGCCATTCAGACCTACTCGGCCGTTGCTCCATTCTTGTGTGCCAGCCCATTCTATGCATTCGTAAAAGTCTTGTGCTTCCCGCGCGGACCAAGGGTCAATATAACCGGGAGAGCGACCCGTGCCTCGTGAATCGACGCGAACGACTGCGTAGCCGTGAGGTACAAATTTTTCCGGATCGCACACTTCAAAACTTTGATATTTATTCGTAGAGCCGTCAGGCACATCCGGGTGTTCCTCGCACATCCGCGTCCATTGTTCAGTGAACTGTTCACCAAAGACCAACCACTTTCCATAGGGGCCATAGGAAAGTATTACCGGCCAGGGGCCTTCACCAGGAGGCCTAAAAACGTCAGCCCGTAGAACAAGTCCATCATCGACTTTTATCGGTGTATCCCAGTCAATCTGCATACCGTCTTTGAACTCGCTGCGATAGATCTCCATCTCGTTTTCCTTATTCCTGAGCTTTGTTATATCGTAATTTTAACCGAGGCACGGTGGGGTGCTTCGAACGTTTTGGTCACCAAGGTATTTCCGCGCCATACCGATCTAGAAACTTACCTGAGTCACTTATGGTTAGTTTGCCGATGACGTTTTTCATGTCATCAGCAACTTCGTTGGGCAGCGCCCCACTGTGACCTGTCATTTTCGTAGCGACAATGCCGGGATGGATTGCTACGACGGTCACTCCGTCGCGCAGCAGGTCTCTAGCCAGGTTGGATGTCAGCATATTCTGCGCAGCTTTTGACATCCGGTATCCGTAATCCCCCCCTGATCTGTTATCCGCTATTGACCCCATTCGGCTTGAAACGTTTATTAGGAATGAGCCTTTCCGCAAACATTCCCGGAACGCGAGTGCAATTTTTAGAGGACCAAGGGCGTTAACCTCAAATTGTTCCCGGAGGTTAACCAATTGAAGGCTACCTATGTCGTCGTCGATCAAGATACCCGCGTTGTTGATCAATACATCGACCGAACGCTGACCAATTTGTTTTGCCGCGACGGAAACATCTGCGTCATCCCGAATGTCGATCCCGTCAAACATTTCAGTTCTGGCCTCTTCAAGTTCTGGACTCTTTTGGAGGCACAGAGCAATCACTTTGTCACCGCGTTGTGTGTAGACTTTCGCTAAAGCCAACCCCAATCCAGATTGGGCCCCGGTTATTAGGATTGTTGCCATTCTTCTCAGACCGCTGTGTAACCGCCGTCTACAATCAGGTCTGTGCCGGTCATGAAGGCTGCGTCATCACTTGCAACAAATAAAACTGCACCAGCAATGTCCTCAGGTTGCCCCAGACGCCCAATTGGGTGATTAGGAACCATTAATTCACGGATAGTCTCTATATCTTTGTACCGTGCGAGCAGCCGTTTCGTCTCAATGGCTCCTGGAGATACTGTTACGGCTCGTATGTTATCACCCGCGTTTTCGATGGCGATCGCCTTCGTTAACTGGATTGCCGCGCCCTTTGTTGCGTGATAGGCGGGCCGGCCAGGTGTAACCACACTACCAAGTTGAGAGGCAATGTTAATAATTACCCCGCCGCCGGATTTTCGGAGGTGCGGAATTGCGTATTTGCATAGTAAAAACATACTGGTCAGGTTTACTCTGAGGGCTTCCTCCCAGTGTTCAAACTTCATTTTTTCCGCAGTCGCGGTCGGCTCGCGTGTGGCGGCAGAATGCACTGTGGTATCGAGGCCTCCCAGGGTATCCGAAACTTCGTCTACGACATTTTTAGCGCAATCTGGATCGCCTATATCGACGGATAATGAGCAAACTTTACCGTTTCCAGGTGCCGCTAACAGTTCAGCGGCGCGCCGTTCGGCCGCGGCTTCGTCAGTGTCAACAATTCCGACGTGGGCTCCCTCTTCGTAAAACCGCTTGGCAATCGCTCCACCAATGCCGCCACCGGCGCCAACAATTAACGTTCGTCTTCCGTCGAGCTTTCCCGTCATTTTTTACTGCTCCTCGTCAAGGTGTGCCCTCAGTGGCCAAAAGTTCGTTGGTAATTTGGCGGGCAAGGATGGTACCACCGTCAATCTTTACGTCGACAGTACGTACGCCATTGTGGTCTGTTTCAATTGATCTTTGTTGGGCTTCAAGTATTTCTCGGTCCTCTTGAAAAATCATGTTTACTGACCGGTGCCACCACTCCCCAAACACCTGATCTTCTACGCGGAAATTTCTTGAGACGGCCCAATAATAGTTCGTTGTGTTCTCCGTTTCTGGCACAAGAGCATCAAGCACAAAAAAACGGACACCACTATTGGGATCATTGTTTCCCGGTGGGACCGTCCTCGCTTCAACGTGCACGTAGCACGGGGGTTGAAAGTGAACGAGCTGGTAACGGTCTACGTTGGCGTCGCTTTTTGCGGCTTTAGCAAAAAACGGCGGTGGCGGAATATCGTGCATTATCCTGTCTACAAAAACTTGGTTGCCGTCACGATGCACATTAATTGGGGTTTCGGCCACGGAATCATTGCCGATACTTGAGGTATGCACGTAGGTTTCGTGGGACAGGTCGATCAAATTATCTACTAGAAGTTGGTAGTTGGCTTTTACGTGCAGGTGATCCTGGAATGGTACCCAGCCGTCTTCACCTAAACCTGGCATTTGGGGTATTTGATTGCGGTCCGCCTTATCTTTGTCTCCGAGCCAGACCCAGACCCATCCAAATTTTTCAATTAGAGGATAACCATAAACGGCCGCGCGGCGTGGTACGGTGTCTTGGCCGGGTATCGCGGCACACTTTCCACTACTATCATACTCAAAACCGTGGTATCCGCACTGCAACCTCTCTCCTATTACGCGGCCAGCGGAAAGTGGCATTCTTCGGTGGATGCAGCGGTCCGTAAGTGCTACCGCTCTCCCTTCTTCCGTCCTAAATAAAACAATTGGCTCGTTACAAATAATGCGCTGTTGGGGTTTTGTGGTTATGTGGGCACCCATTCCTGCTACATACCAGGCATTTCTTATGAACATCTCAATCGTCCCAACTTCTATTAATGTCTCTTCAATGCTACGAACCCAACACGCGCGCGACAAGTGCTAGAACATATCCGCGTGGATGTTTCTGGATCTGCGATATCGTTGGTTTTATAGCGCCAAAACCCTGTTTATACAGACAGGTTCCGTCACCTTATTTTTCTAAATGACTTTTTACGTTCCGCAAAAGGTCTGATATGGCACGTCTGATTTTGGGGCAGGCAGCGAGTAATCCGATGCATCCGCCACCTCATCGTAGGGCTTGGTGATCGCCGACAGTAGCTTGGAAAATAGCGTCATGTCTGTGGCGTCTACCGCTGCCGCAAGTGCCGCCTCCACCATGTGGTTTCGCGGGATGTAGATCGGGTTTATTTGATCAATTGCGTCGGCAATCTGTTCGGGAGAATCTTCATTTTTCTTAAGGCGTCGGGTCCACCGGTTAACCCATTCATCAAAGGCACTGGTATTTTTGTACAAGTCTTCGGCTTCTTTTTTGTTTTTTCTTAAAATGCCTGAAAGTGTCCTAAAGGCTAGGGAGAAGTCTACGCTGTCATCGTTCAACAAGGTTAAGAAGTCTTTTATGAGCGCGTCATCTTCGCGAGTTGCCGTTTGGATACCAAGTTTTTTGGCCATCTCTGAAAGCCAATAGCTTTCATGGGTGGAAGGTATTGCGCTAACCCGTTCGGTCAATATATTCACGGATTGGTCGGTGTCTGGATCTATAAGGGGAATTAGAGTCTCCGCCAACCGCGCTAGGTTCCAGACCAGAATGGATGGTTGGTTCCCAAAGGCATAACGGCCATGCGTGTCGATCGAACTGAAGACTGTCTTCGGCGAGTAAGCATCCATAAAGGCGCACGGTCCATAATCGATTGTCTCGCCGGAGATCGTCATATTATCGGTGTTCATTACACCGTGTATAAAGCCGACACCCATCCATTTTGCCACTAATGCCGATTGGACGTCCGCGACCGCATCAAAAAATGCTAGGTAGGGATTGTCGTTATCTTTTAGTTGCGGGTAGTGGCGTTCGATACAATAATCGGCGAGTGTTTTTACGTTTTTGGTGTCTTGTCGGGCGGCAAAATACTGGAATGTGCCAACTCTTATGTGGCTGGATGCGACGCGCGTGAGGACTGCTCCCGGCAATACCGTTTCGCGATAGATCTCCTCACCTGTTGTGACAGCTGCGAGGGCGCGGGTCGTCGGGATCCCTAACGCGTGCATGGCTTCGCCTATAAGGTATTCTCGCAAGACCGGGCCAAGCGCTGCCTTGCCGTCACCGCCGCGCGAAAACGGGGTTTTACCGGAGCCCTTAAGTTGTATGTCGCGCCGGCGTCCATTGCTGTCTATTACCTCGCCAAGTAGAAGCGCCCGCCCGTCGCCCAATTGGGGGCTAAATCCACCGAATTGATGGCCGGCATATACTTGGGCGAGGGGGGTTGAACCTGTAGGCACCTCGTTGCCAGAGAAGATTGCGGCGCCGGCCTCTGTATTTAGTGCGCCCGCGTCAAGTCCTAATTCGTTTGCCAATTCCTGGTTGAACTGAAGAAGTCTGGGTGACTGTGCCTCGGCGGCTTTCCATGAGACGAAAAACGGTTCGAGGGTTCGTGCAAAGGTGTTGTCGAAGTTAAATACCGGAAGGGCGAGTTCACTTACTTCTGTCATAATAATCTTTCAGGCTCACTGGCCCGGTATCCAAGAGTGTCTACCTAAACAGATCAATAGTATACGATGCTTTCAAAGTATACATTGATCAAAATATTTAGGGCTTTATTCATCGGACCGTCAGATCGCCTATAAAAAACCTAAATTTGCGTCCGATAGTGTTTTGTGGCCTTGTTCGCACATAATAGTTGCGTGGAGGCGATATACGATGCGCCATCACGGGCGCGTGGAGGCACGATAACTATGCAAACTGTAAAAGATCGCCGTGAAACCAATCCTTTGTATAACGACCGGAAACTTAAGTTAGGAACATTTAGCACAAATCTCGCGTTCGCGGGTGCGCTTACGACCGTTGATGGAACGCATAACGCCACGTGGCCCGACGTTTTAGAACTCGCTCGACTGGCTGATGATATGGAGTTTGAAGCAATTGTACCCGTAGCAAGGTGGCGCGGTTTTGGGGGTCTCACTAACGCCGCGGGCCCGGGCTTTGAAACATTCACGTGGGCTGCGGGCGTGGGAGCCGCGACTACGTACCCATGTATTTTTGCTACTTCCCATGTGCCGTTGACACATCCAATCACGGCCGCAAAACAGATGGCGGTTATTGATCACATTACCGGCGGGCGGACCTGTCTGAACGTTGTTACCGGTTGGAATCGGCCAGAAATAGAAATGTTTGGCGTTGACCTCATCGAACATGACGACCGCTATGACATGGCGGAGGAATGGTTGACGATTATTGATCGGCTATGGACCGAGGACGAAGAGTTTGATCACCAGGGCGAATATTTCACAATAAATAGGGGTTACCTTGAACCAAAGCCCATTCAAACGCCGCGCCCGGTTGTGATGAATGCTGGCGGTTCAGATCGCGGTAGGCACTATGCGGCCAAGTTTGCCGACGTGTCGTTCGTACCACCCAAAAGTCGGGAGTATGCTGTGCTCAAGGACATGGTCAGTAGTTATTATGGGCTTGGCCGGAATGAGTATGACAATGAGCTTCAAATGTGGACAAATTGTTATGTCGTACAGGGTGAAACCGAGCAGGAGGCCCGGGATAAACTGAGGTATTACATCCACGAAAAGGGTGACTGGGAGGCAGGCGGCCGATTAGTCGAGACCATGGGCATTAATGCGGAAACATTCACCGACGAGGAAATGGTCGGAATGAAAGCCCATTTTATGGCGGGCTGGGGTGGATTTCCGCTTGTAGGAACCAAGGAGCAGATCGTCGATAAAATGATAAAGCTGACCGACTGTGGATTTAACGGTTTACTGCTAACGTGGATAAAATTTGAGGAAGAGATGCGGGAATTTATGACACAGACGTATCCGCTTCTTCAACAAGCAGGCGTACGTTGACCAATAAACGGAGAGCAGGGATGGGTAGTAGACTGGCTGGTAAAACGGCGCTTGTGACAGGCGCCGCGTGGGGTGAGCGCGCCGCCCTGGGCTCTGTGTCCGCCAAAGCTTTGGCGGCGGAAGGGGCGCGGGTAGTGGTAGCGGATATCCGGGATCCGTCAGACCTGGCTACGGAAATTGTCGCATCAGGTGGAGAAGCGATGTCTGTAACGGTTGATGTAACGGACGAAGAACGCGTAAAGGAAATGGTTGCTAATACTGTGGATCAGTTTGGCAGTCTCGAAATTTTAATAAACAATGCAGCGATTGGCTCTAATATTCCCCAGGTGCCGGTAACAGAACTTTCAGGTGACGATTGGGATGCCTTGATGGCAGTGAATGTTAAAGGGTCTTTTCTGTGTGTGAAGGCGGCTGTGCCTCAAATGCAAAAACAGAAGTATGGAAAGGTTATAAATATTGGTTCGACGACCATGATGACGGGGCTGACCCATCGACTTCATTACACGTCCGCCAAGGGCGCGATATTGGCTATGACCAGATCTTTGGCAGCAGAGCTTGGTGTTTTTGGGATACGCGTAAATACGGCCGCATACGGCTTGGTTACGAGCCGCCTGAACGAAAATGACTTTGAAGCTGACCCGGAATTCGAAAGTAAGGTACTCGGCAGTAGGGCCTTGCCCGTCCATTATCGGGCGGAGGATCTCACAGGCACTATTGTATACATGGCGTCGTCGGATAGCGATCATATGACGGGCCAATGTGTGGTGGTTAATGCGGGAGAGTATTTTTATTAAGGCTCATGATCGCTATTTGCGCGATCGGTCCAGACCATTTTTAAGAAACGTTAAAGTGCATGCCTCTAGTGTATAATTAGACATCGAAAGACAACGAAGGGAGGGAACATGTCCGCGAAATCTGATGGCCGTATGAAACGGTGGCAGGAACAGCGTTGGATCCTGGACGCTGTAATAGGCACGGTTGGCGTCGAATGGGACCAACCCCGTATTGCTTATATGAGTGCGCCGGCAGCGCCTCAATCCGTTCCAGAATTTAGGGCAACTGCGGCGCGGATTAAACGAGTTTCCGATTTTGCGAGAGAATTTAGTAATGCCGCGAGGCGTCGTGAGCAGAAAGCAAAGGTTTTTGAGGATGCCGGCAGGGCCGTTGCGGCCCGGGAAAGTTATCTGACAGCGTCCTTACTTTGGGCGACGGCACGCTGGCCAATTTTTGAAAAGACCGAGTTGCTAGAAGAATTAGAAATAAGAATGAACCACTGCTACGAGAAGTTTTCAGAGCATTCAGCACACCCAGTACAGATCGTAAAAATCCCTTTTGAGGGAAAAGAACTGCCGGCGTATTTGCATCTGCCACATAAGCCGTCTGAGGGTGAGAAATTTCCGTGTGTGATTAATATTCCCGGTATGGATTCGAGTAAGGAAAATGGTGTGTCGATGTATGGTGACGCCTATCTGGAGAGGGGCTGCGCTGTATTAACAATCGACGGTCCAGGACAGGCAGAAAGCGTCACGTTGGGTATATTTGTGACAGAAACTAATCATATGGATGCTGCGCGGGTAACCTACGATTGGCTATGCCGACACCCGGCAATCGATACCGATAATATTTGTGTTAGAGGCACAAGCTTTGGGAGTTTTTGGGGATTGCAGTGGGCAGCAGCGCTCGGCGATAAAATTAAGGGCGTCGCGGTTACCGGTGTGTGTCATGAACCGGGGTGTAACACGATCTTTAATATGGCTTCTCCGTCCTTTAAGCTTCGCTACATGTTTATGGCTGACTATGACGATGAAGCAGAATTTGACGCATTTGCTGAAACTCTAGACCTCAGGCCATTAGTAGCCGATATTAAGTGTCCTGTATTGATTATTGCGGGTGAAGAAGACCAGTTGAGCCCCCTTGAATGCAGCTACGATCTGTTCGACCGGATTAAGACGACGAAAGAGATCCTCGTATACGAAGGTTCAAATCACTCCGTGACAGACGGGCTGTCAATTGCGTTCGGAGAAAATCCTCGCGTGTACTCTGCAGACTGGGTTTTAGACCGGATGAATGGAATAGCCGCCGTATCGGTGAAATCGTGGATTAGTAGCCTGGGGGTTCGTTCTGAGACACCCGTTTGAAACTTTTTCCATAGAACCGCGAATTGGTATTTATTGAAATCTTATAAGTCAGACAAACCATTAAACGAAAAAGTCTGTTAATAGGCCTAGGCATCATTTAGGGAGAGAGGAATGGTTGATATAAAAGGGGTCGCTCATTTTAGTATTCCTGTAAGCGATGTTGGAAAAAGTACAAAATTCTACACTGAAATCGTGGGCTGCCGTCATCTGTCGACTGTCCCTACGGGTGACATGGCCTTCCTAGATGCGGCTGGTGTGTGTGTAATTTTGGTCAAACGCGAGCCGCCTATTAACGCTGCACTCGATGATCATAATGGCGTCCACCATTCATTTATTATTGAAGGAGATAAGTATCGGTCGGCACTCGAACATCTCGCTGAGAATAATGTGGAGATAACATTTGAGGAAGATCGTCAGGGCGGCGTGGTTAACGGTCCGCGGGCATATTTTCGTGATCCGGATGGAACGGTTCTAGAGTACATTGACCTGACTAATTACTCGGGAAACAACTGAAGTGGCTGTTGAGTACTTTTTGGTATTGGCGATGTACGGTTGATAAAACTACTTACTCGCTGTCAGATTAAATCTGTGATAAGAGACCGATAATGCGCCCGTAGCTCAGCTGGATAGAGCAACGGACTTCTAATCCGTAGGTCGGGAGTTCGAATCTCTCCGGGCGCGCCATAATATATTAATAAAAAACATGTTAGCTGTTCCTTCGGGAGCACCTATTTTTATTTTGAGTTCTATGATTACATATTTTTCACGTCCCTGAAAATTGGTTTGTCGCAGCGGTGCCCAACTCCAAACGTATCGTACTTGGATTCCTGTGTTAGTGGTGGCATCCTCATTCGGAAATTTAAATCCTAGCCAGGGAGCGTGAACCAGTGGCCAATTTGTTTGCAGTAGCACCGGCGACGATCCGTCCTCCATTATTGTCGGCCCTTGAGACAGCTTGGTCACAGCTTGCCGAACCGGGTGCCTGGCTAACCGGGGCTGAACGGACGGCGGTTGTTGCGGAGGTGCGTCATGCCTGGAACTGTGGACTATGCAACGAACGAAAAAAAGCTTTATCTCCATACACGGTCGCGGGCGAGCACGAACATCTGGGTGCCTTACCGAGTGATTGGGTTGACGTGATCCACCGGGTCGCGACGGATTCCGGACGGTTGACGCAAAGTTGGCTCCATGAAGTCCTCGACGCCGGTGTTGCAGAAGACGAATTTATCGAGATAATTGGTGTTGCTATTCTTGCAATCACGATCGACGCATTCGCTGACGGCATAGGGGTTGAGCATGCTGCGCTGTCTACCCCTCAACCTGGCACACCCCCCCGCGAGCGTTTGGAAAGCTCTACTCCTGGTCCGGGATGGGTTTCGACGACGGCCCCTGAAAATGCCGGTCCCGAACTAAAGGAACACTACCTGAATGGTCGTGGGCAATTTAATATCGTGCGTTCCCTAACCTTGGTGCCCCCAGCGGCGACCCAATTGTTTGGGCTCCTGGATTGCTTGTACATGCCAAATCCCAGCATCCGAGAACTTGAGGGGATCGACCGGAGTATTTCGCGGGCACAAATGGAGTTTCTCGCCGCGCGAAGTTCGTTGCTTTTTGGGTGTTTTTACTGAACCACCGGCCATGCCATGCGGCTCCGTGTGAGCGGCGAGCACACAGGAAACGAATATGATCTGCACTCTGTGGTTGTCGGTGTCACCGACGACTCAAGTCTTCCGCAGGGGGACCTGATGAACGCGTTTGCCGAAGGGGTTTGCAATCGAAACCCAACCCAGACGGAGGCCGCCCGCAAAGGGATCGTCGCTACCTTGGGCGAGGCCGCGATGGTGGACGCGGCAGCCGTTATCGCGGCCTTCAACGCGTATCCGCGCGCGGCCGATGCGACCGGGATTCCGATTGAGGAGTTCAAACTTGAACCGACCGCGGACCTTCGCGAGGAACTCGCGTTGGACGCGCTGCCGTCAAGGCATTAGGGACTGGGCCATTTGTCACAGGAGCATGGCGCTATAACCTGTGCGGTGATCGCTCGAAACACAACCTTATGCGTTTTTTTTAAAATTTATTGAGTGGGAGCCTGGTGATAAGTTGATTTCATCAATAATTGTGCCACTCCGGGTGTCCAAAAGTTCTAAAACTATTTTAGCAATATCTTCTGGTGCTACAGCATTCTTTTCACGATCCGCGGGTTCGAAATCTAATTTGTCAAAAAATGGGGTTCTAACCAATCCTGGGTTTATTATAGAAACCCCTACACCAGAAGTGCCAACCTCATCTCTCAGAGCTTGCGCAAACCCCCTCAAGCCAAATTTAGCAGCAGAATAAAGCGTGCCTTTTTTCTTCCCAGTTAATGCTGCTTCAGAACCCAAAATTATGATGTTGCCACCACCGTTACTTTTGAAATGGGTTGAAAGATAACGACATAAAATTATTTGA
>JAYZFO010000021.1:0-5020 GCA_036336685.1 Pseudomonadota bacterium | reverse complement strand
CGTTTGGTGGTATGAAGGAATCTGGAACGGGTAGAGAAGGTTCCAAATACGGCATCGAAGATTATCTTGAAATAAAGTATGGTTTGATAGGTGGCATAGGCACCTAATCTTTGTGTAATTGTTGTATTTGAGAAAGTGTAGGATCGCGTTGAAAGGTGGAACCCATGGTGGGGTATGATTATGACCTATTTGTTATCGGCGCTGGATCGGGGGGAGTACGCGCCTCGAGGATGTCCGCGTCTTATGGAGCTAAGGTTGCGGTAGCAGAAGAGAGGTTCCTAGGGGGAACCTGCGTGAATGTAGGCTGTATACCTAAAAAACTATTCTCTTATGGATCCCACTACCCCGATTATGCAGAGGAAGCCTCGGCATATGGCTGGGATTTTGGAAAACCCGGCCTGGAATGGTCTCGGCTTATAAAAAATAAGAATAGGGAGATAGAAAGGCTAAATGATATTTATCGCACCCTACTTGAGAACGCGGGGGTTTCTCTTTATGAGGCTCGCGCGACACTGGTTGATGCACACACACTAAATATTGGCCAGGGACGCCATGTTACGGCGGATAAAATCCTCGTTGCCACGGGAGGTAAGCCGCAAGCGCTGGATTTAACAGGATCGGAGCACGTAATCGTTTCTGATGACGCATTCTATCTTGACGAATTCCCATCCCGTATTTTAATTGTGGGCGGCGGTTATATTGCAACTGAATTTGCGAGTATTTTTAATGGTTATGGTGCAGACACCACGCTGGCGTATAGGGGTGAGTTATTTCTTCGCGGCTTTGATGTCGACGTCCGTCAGCACCTTGCGGAGGAAATGGTTAAAAAGGGTGTCAATATTTTATGGAATACCGTAGTTCGGAGTATTGAAAAGGTTGATGCCGGATTAAACGTAACATTGAATGACGGTACAATTCGGCAAGTAGATCAAGTGTTATCTGCGATAGGTCGGATCCCGAATACTGCTAGTATGGGATTAAAAGAGGTGGGTGTGCAGCTCACCGCTAACGGCGCCGTGATTGTAAATGACTACTATCAGAGTAGTGTCGAGAATATCTATGCGTTAGGCGATATAATAGACCGTTATCAGCTGACACCGGTCGCAATCGGTGAGGCAATGAATCTAGCATCCAATTTATTTGGTGATACAACAAAAAAGATGGACTATTCGGATATACCGACCGCGGTATTCTCTGACCCGCCAATAGGGACGGTGGGCCTGACAGAACAGGAAGCCCGGTTACGGTGTCGGGATGTCGATATTTACCGCTCCAAATTTCGTGCGCTAAAAGACACACTTACTGGTTCACACTATCAAACAATGATGAAACTTATTGTCGATAGAGATACAGATCGGGTGCTTGGTTGTCACATGGTGGGCCCCGATGCCGGTGAAATAGCTCAAGGACTTGGTATTGCTCTTAAATGTGGAGCGACGAAAGCCCAATTTGATGCAACCATTGGCATTCATCCTACCGCAGCGGAAGAGTTTGTGACTATGCGGGAGCCAGTTGCTGTAACCGATACGACAGAGGTTGCCGAATAAGATTCCTTGGTGTCGGCAGACAAAGTCTGCGACGCCCTGGCGTCTTGGGCTTGTGATGTGTTCTCTTTACTTAAATCCACGATCCCTGAAATATGAGAAATAAGGGTGTTACACCTAGCACTTTATTAATTAAACTTTCCGTTCCACCTAAGTTTTTACAGTTTTTCTGGAAATAGTTTAATAAAGCGCGTATACGCGGGCCTCCAAGTTACTATTTGTATGAGGGTTACGATGTCGGGGAACTGGTCGCCTGATAGTTGGCGAAGCAAACCGATTGTTCAAGTTCCGGAATATTCTGATCTTGGGCAGCTTAAAATGTCGGAAGACAAATTGCGCGGCTATCCGCCTTTGGTTTTTGCTGGTGAGGCGCGAAAACTTCAAAGTCAGCTTGCTGAAGTTGGGGCAGGTAACGCCTTTTTGCTGCAAGGAGGCGACTGCGCAGAAAGCTTCGCCGAATTCCATCCCAACAATATTCGCGATACGTTTCGGGTGTTGTTGCAAATGGCGGTTGTTCTTACTTTTGCGTCCGGCAAGCCGGTTGTTAAGGTTGGACGTTTGGCGGGCCAGTTTGCTAAACCGCGTTCCTCGGATGTTGAAATTCAGGATGGTATTTCTCTGCCCAGTTATCGTGGTGATATGATAAATGACATGCAATTCACGGCGGAAAGTCGCGAGCCTGACCCTGAGCGCATGATCAGGGTCTATAATCAGTCTGCCTCTACACTAAACCTGTTACGTGCGTTCGCTCAAGGCGGGTACGCGGATTTGCAAGAGGTTCACCGATGGAACCTTGAATTCGTTTCTACCGGAGTGCACGCGGAAAAATATAGCGAATTAGCCGACCGCATAGATGAAGCGATGACTTTTATGGCGGCTTGTGGTCTGACGTCGGATGTTGCACCACAACTTCGAGAAACTGATTTTTATACTAGTCACGAGGCACTACTCCTTGGTTATGAGGAAGCGATGACCCGGATCGATTCTACTTCGGGTGATTGGTATGACACTTCGGCGCACCTAGTTTGGGTTGGCGATCGTACCCGCCAGCCGGATAGTGGGCATATCGAGTTTCTGCGGGGGATAGCAAACCCCATGGGCCTAAAAACCGGCCCAAGTCAAACACCTCAAGAACTACTGCAGCTTATTGATATTCTTAATCCTGAAAACAAACCAGGACGAATCGTACTGATTAGCCGGATGGGATATGAAAACGTAGAAGAAAAATTACCGGCGTTGGTGCGCGCCATTGCTAAGGAAGGTCGGCACGTCGTTTGGGTTTGCGATCCTATGCACGGCAATACAATTAAAGCCCAAAGTGGCTACAAGACGCGTCCGTTTGACCAAATATTGAGTGAAGTGCGTGGGTTCTTTTCTGTACATGAGGCAGAGGGGACACATGCGGGTGGTATACATATAGAGCTAACCGGCCAGAATGTGACGGAGTGCACTGGCGGCGCGCAAGCAATTAGCGAAGCAAATTTGTCTGATCGCTATCATACGCATTGTGATCCCCGTTTAAATGCTTCTCAGTCGCTTGAATTATCGTTTTTAGTGGGCGAACACCTGAAAGCTAAACGAGATACCGATCGTCGGGCCGGCTCCTCGCGCGAGGCTGCTGAGTAGTTTATTAAGATACTAATGACGAATACGCTTACTATTGCGCTGGCTCAACTCAATCCTACCGTTGGTGATATAATCGGTAATGTTGAGTTGTTGCGGCGTGCGCGAAAATCAGCAGCTCAACAGAATGCGGACCTTGTTGTTAGCAGTGAGTTAGTGGTTTCTGGGTACCCTCCTGAGGATTTGGTGCTTAGGCCGATCGTTCAAGAGACTATTCTACGTGAAATTTTGGCCTTCGCTGCAGAGACCGAGGATGGCGGTCCAGCAATGTTATTGGGGACGCCTTGGGAAGATGGTGGAAAATTGTATAATGCCTCCATTCTCCTGGAAAAAGGAAAAGTCGCTGCTGTTCGATATAAGCATGACCTGCCAAACTACGGGGTTTTTGACGAGAAACGTGTGTTTGAGCCTGGTGGGTTACCTGGGCCAATCAATTTTCGCGGTGTTCGACTAGGCGTTATGGTGTGTGAGGATATGTGGACAGAAGAGGTCGCGGAATACCTTGAGGAATCTGGTGCGGAAATTCTTACGGTTTTAAATGGGTCACCGTTTCAACATGATAAATGGGATACCCGTCTAAATCTTGCAGTTGCGAGGGCAAAAGAATGCTCTAAGCCCTTAATTTACGTCAACCAAGTGGGTGGTCAAGACGAGTTAGTCTTCGATGGGTCGTCTTTTGTGTTGGGAGCGGATGCATCGTTGAGAGCCGAGGCCCCCGCTTGGCAAGAAGATGTTCTAATAACGAGTTGGTCCCGCAGCAGAGCAGGCTGGGAGTGTGCAACGGCGGATTGTCATTCACCTCCTGAGGGTGATCATTCGATATACTCGGCACTTGTTCTTGGTTTGAGGGATTATGTTCGTAAAAATAAGTTTGGCGGAGTGATAATAGGGCTATCAGGTGGGGTTGATTCGGCTCTCACCGCGGCGATTGCGGTGGATGCTCTTGGTCCAGACAAAGTTCAATGCGTAATGATGCCGTCACCTTATACTTCGCGGGAGAGCCTCGATGATGCTTCGGAAGCTGCGGTTCTTCTCAATATGGACCTGACTTCCGTATCTATCGAACCAGCGATGTTAGCCTTTGACGAAATGCTTAAAGACGCCTTTGCCGGCACTGAATTAGGCATTACGGAGGAAAATATTCAGGCACGTGCGCGTGGTTTGACGTTGATGGCCCTCTCCAACAAGACAGGTTCGATGGTGGTGTCCACAGGTAATAAGTCGGAGATGTCTGTAGGTTACACCACACTGTATGGAGACATGTGCGGTGGATATTCTGTACTTAAAGATGTCTATAAGACAAAGGTATTTGAACTTTGTCGATGGCGGAACTGCGACCGACCTGAAGATTCTTTAGGACCAGAGGGGTGCGTCATTCCGGAAAATATTATTTCCAAACCGCCAACCGCGGAATTGCGGCATAATCAAAAAGACGAGGACAGCCTGCCATCCTATGATTTACTCGATGATATGCTTAGGGCCCTAAATGAAGAAGATATGAGCATTGATGACGTAGTAAAACGGGGCCATGATCGTGCTGCGGTCGTAAGAGTTTGGCGGATGTTACTTGGAGCAGAGTACAAGCGACGACAAGCTCCTCCGGGTGTTAAGATCACTGGACGTTCTTTTGGCCGTGATCGCCGATATCCGATTGTGAATGCCTTCCAGGGGCGTCCATGATTTTCATTAGCGACTATTGATATTGGTTTTCGGAAGTGGAGACGTGTATTTTATAGAATGCACACTCAAATAAATTGTGTTGGCCATGTTACGGTTATTAATTTTTATCCCCCTGAATCTAATTTGAATGGTTTTCTTAGATGTCTGCCCCGGTAATTATACTGGTTAACCCA